>JBDHBK010000018.1:0-12726 GCA_039592635.1 Gemmatimonadota bacterium | reverse complement strand
CGCAGGAGGCTTAGCGGCTCGGTTCAGCCGGTAGACTGCCCCCCGGTTTCATTGGGATCCCAGCTCAGCGTGCGCCGCAGGATGCGGCGCGCGTGGTAGGGCACGCCGGCGATCTCGACCTCGATTCCGCCAGCCGCCATCTCCTCCCGAAACTCCTTCAGCATCATGGCGCCGCTGAGGTCGATCCTTCCCAGGCTGCCCAGGTGGAGCACGACGTGGTCCACCTCGCGCCCTTCTTCCAGCTCGCGCATGAAGCTGCGCTGCATCTGCGGGGCGGAGCCGAACCACAGGACGCCCCGGGGAGCCAGGTGGAAGGTCGAATCCTCGAGCCACGAATCGCACCGCACCTTCATCTCGCGCCAGGCGTGGATGCCCAGGGCGAGCAGGATGCCGACGAGCACGGCCAGGTCGATGCGCGGGGCCAGGATCAGCGTGAGCGCGAAGGTCGTCCAGGCGTTGAGCGCCTGGGGCTTCGACAGGCGCCACAGCCGCGCCAGCTCCGGGAGCCGGATGAGTCCCAGCACGGCTGCGATCACGATTCCGCTGAGTACGGCGCGCGGCAGGGGCGCGAGGATCCCGGCCACCGGCAGGAACAGCAGCACGGCAACGCCGGTGATCGCCCCGCTCCACCGTGAGCGAGCTCCTGCAAGGTGATTCAGACTGGAGCGCGAGAACGAGCCTCCGACCGGGAAACCACTCGACAGGGCTGCCGCCACGTTCGCCACGCCCTGGCTGATGAACTCGCGGTCCGGGTCCCAGGGCCGGCGGTCCATGACAGCGAAGGTGCGCGAGATGGAAGCCGCCTCAGCGAAACCGACCAGTGCGATCACGCCGCCCGGAATCACCAGCAGGGGCAGGTGCGACCAGGGCACATCGCGCGGAATCGGCGGTAGACCGGCCGGGACATCGCCCACCATCACGCCCTCGTAGCCAGTGGTCAGTGAGTACCCGATCCCGATCAGGGTCGCGAACAGCACGCCGGGAACCAGCGGGTGAATCTTGCGCCCCCCCAGGATCAGCACACCCGTTACCACGGCGAGCAGGACCGACGCTGCCTCCCAGTCACCGGGATGGGAAAGGGCCCACCACGCCCGCGGAATCACGCCTTCCGTGGGTGGCGACACGCCGAAAGCGCCGGGAAGCTGGCTCGCCACGATCAGCAGTGCTGCGGCCATCGTGAATCCCTGCAGGACCGGCCGCGACATCAGGTACGAGATCCTTCCTTCCTTCACCAGGCCCACGATGATGCGGGCCACCCCGACGACCAGGGCGAGGAGGGCGGCGAGTGCCACGTACATCTGGCTTCCGGGCGTGGCCAGGGTCGAGAGAGCGCCCAGGGTGAGAATGGAAGTGAGTGCGACGGGGCCCGTCTGCAGGTACGGCGATGAGGCGAAGAACGCGGCCACGATCGGCGGCAGGGCCGCGGCGTACAGGCCGTAATGGGCGGGCAGTCCCGCCAGGTCGGCGTACGCCATCGACTGCGGGACGAGGACCAGGGCCACGCTGACCCCGGCCAGTATGTCCCGCGTCGAAAACCCGGGCAGGAACGACCGACGAGCGTCCGTCAGCCCATTCCCTTCTCGATCGGGTAGTCGCGCTCGACCCAGTCCACCATGCCACCGGTGACCAGCTCGGCCTTCTTCCCCTTCCTGACCAGGATCGAAGCCACGAGTACGCTCCGGATCTCGTCACCACAGATCACGGCGATCGGGGGGTCATCGTCCACGGAATCCGCCTCGTACCAGGCCTCGGTCCACGACAGGATGCCCGACCCGGGAACGTGGCCGTACTTGAACTCGAACGGGTCGCGGGCGTCCACGACCGTGAACTCGCCCATGCGCTCCTTGAGCTCGTCGACGTCCATCGTCGGAAGCTGGACCACCGGCAGCCCCTCGGCCTTCCAGGCCTTCAGTCCGCCCTCCAGGTGCCCGAGCACGTTGAACCCGGCGTCGGTCAAGAGCTTGGCGGCCACCTTCCCGATGGCCTCGGGCTCGCCGTGCATGATCATCGGGAGGTCCTCGGGGAACACCAGCTCCACCCGGTCCACCAGGTCGGCCCGGTTGAACTGGACGCTGAGGGCTCCCTCCAGGTGCTCGGCCGCGAAGGGGTGCGGGGTCCTGAGATCCAGGACCGCCGCCCCTTCCTGTTGAGCCGCCCTGACTTCCGCGGGGGTCATACGCCGGCCCCCTGCAGCTCGTCTTTTTCGACCAGCCCAAGGTTGTACGACTTGATCTTCTCGTAGTCGTCCGGCAGCGGCTTCGCCGTGTCCTGAACAAACTTAGCGAAGGCCTCGGCGTCGGGCTTCTGCATCGCCAGATTGTACTTCTTCTCGTAGTAGATCGTCGAGCTGTTCTTCCCGCTCATGTTCACGCCGCCACACAGCGATCCGCCGTAGTGGTTCGGATACACCTCGACGTGCTCAGGCAGTGTGAACAGGAGGTCGTTGATGGTGGCGAACTGGGTTCGCGCGCGTTCGCCCTCGTCCATCACGTCCAGCGCCTGGTCGCCCACCAGCAGGTCCGGCCGTCCGACGTCGCCCACGAACAGGCAGTCGCCGGTGAGGACGGCCCACGGCTCATCCGAGCGCGATTTGTCCGTGATCAGGTACGACGTGTGCTCGGGAGTATGCCCCGGAGTGAACAGGCAGGTCATGTCGACCTTGCCCACGGTGAACACATCGCCGTCCTTGAACGGGGTGTATTCGTACGTGGTCGGAGCGTTCTCGTGCAGGTAATGGGGGCACCCGTTCATCTCGGCCAGCTCGCGGGCGCAGGACACGTAGTCGGCGTGCACGTGCGTCTCGAAGACGCCCACGATCGCGAGTCCGAGATCAGCGGCTTCCAGGATGTAGAAGTCATCGCCGAGCCCGGCGATGGGATCGATGATGAACGCTTCTTTCGCCTTCGGGCAGCCGACCAGGTACGACGCCTGATTGAGGGGTTCGTACCGGAATTGCTTGAAGATCATCCCGCTAATCCTCCTCTTCCACCTTCTTGATGAAGAACACGAGTCCGTCGTCTCCCTCGTGCCACTCCAGCAGCTCGTTGCCCGTATCCTCGCACCAGGCGGGGAAGTCCACGATCGATCCCCGGTCCGTGGCGATGATCTTGAGGATCTCTCCGTCGTCCATGCCCCGCATCACCTTGCCCGCCTTCACGATGGGCATCGGACAGAGGAGCCCCCTCGCGTCGAGCAGCTGGTTCTCCTGGTATTCGGCCATCGGGTTCCTCCTGAATCCGCTAAATGAACAGAGTCACGTGAGACTTTCGTGCGTCCGACAGGAACGCGGCCGCGCCCCCGAACTCCACGCCGTCGATGAAGTCGCTCTCCTCGAATCCGAACACGTCCATGGTCATCTGGCACGCGATCAGGCGCACCTCCATCTCGACCGCCACATCCAGCAGCTCCTTGATCGTGGCCACGCCCTTCTTGCTGAACATGGATTTCATCATGCCCGTGGCGAAGGTCTTCATCCCGGGCATCCCCGTGATGACGTCCGGCATGGGTACCGGCATCGGCATGGCCGGATTCCCGGTCGGAGCCACGAGCAGCTTCTTCTCGAAGTCCTTGTGGATGATGTTGAGTCCGTAGAACGTGAAGAAGATCGCGGTCTCCATGTTGGCCGCGGCCCCCGCGGTCGCCAGGATCAGCGGCGGGTACGCCCAGTCGAGCGTTCCCTTCGAGGCGACCATGGAGAGTTTGCGAGCCGCCGGGTCCTTCTTGAAGGCCCGCTGGATTTCCTCGCGGACGATCTGCCGTACGTCGTCCTGGGTGAGCCTGTCAGTCTCGAGCATCCGCTGCCTCTCTTTCCTTCATCGCGTCATCCATCCAGCCGGGTCCGCCGGCCTCTGATTCGCTCAGTGATTGCAGGAGATCTCCCGTGGCCCGGGCCCGGGCCGACCAGAAATCAGCGATGGGTCCCAATCCTTCCGACCCTTCGACGTGCAGGCGCGTCCACGCGTCGGCTTCCCCGGACAGCCACTCGAGAGTGCGCGGCGCGTCCTGCGAAAAGAATGCCTCCAGCGCGAAACGTCTCTCTCCCAGCCTGAGCCCGAGGCCGATTTCCCCAGCCCCTCGCGCCAGGTCGGCTCGTGTCATGACCATGCCGCTCCTGACCGGGGCCAGAAGACCCGACAGGAAGGCGTCGCTGCCGGAGTCTCTTGGGTCCTCCAGAGCGGGAGCGCATCGCAAGTGGAGCGGGAGCGTCGCGGGCGGCCCGTGCCTCCGTCCCTCGTCGAGCAGAGTATCGGCCAGGAGCCGGGCCCACGCCCCGTACGCCGGCGATCCGATCCCCTCGAACCGGCGGAGGTAGGGGATGGCCCAGGACAACAGGTGCTCCCACAGGAAGCCGGACGCGGCCGCCCCCCACAGGGCCCTTTCCGCAGGATCCGACTCGGTCTCCGAGTGCTCGGCCAGGGCGGCGTACAGACCGAGGAGCGCCCCGAGATGGTCCGGTTCCGCCGGGGGTGTACGGCCGAGAGCCGTCCAGGCCCCGGCGACTCGATCGCGGGCCTCGCCTCCCAGCATTCCCTCGCTCCCCACGTAGACCGAGGAGTACGGATAGAGCTGGAGAAGGAACACGTTGGCGTAGCTCTCCGGGTCGGGAGCGTCTCCCAGCTCCAGGAGCTCCGCCAGGCGCACGTGTTCGGATCCGGGGGCCTCCGAAAGGACGCCCAGGGCCCGAATCAGCTCGACATTCGATCTCATGCCTGTACGGTCTCACTATCGGGGAGCTGGTAGGCTTCCTTTTCCGGCCGGACCGGCCGAAGCAGCCAGTAGGGTCGGCGCGTTCCATCCGGCGAATGGTCCCTCGCCGACCGCGTCGTATCGGTGAGCCACTTCCGGTAGGCCTCGTGCGCCTTATCCAGGTCCACCCACACGTCACCGTACCGGTCATCCGGCCGGGCACGGGTCACGCGCACCGCCTGGTGCCAGCAGTGCATTCCCGAGATGGGGTCGGGGTTCACCTGGAACGTCAGGTTCTGGTGCACCCCCACATCGGTCCACCAGACGCGGCTGGTGTCAGGATCTGTTGACTCGTATGGCCCGCCACCCTTCTTCCAGCTCATCTTTCGGCCCGACCCCTCGGTTTCGATCCCGACCGTGGCCATGCCGAGTCGCTGGCCTTGTTCTCCCAGCTTCCAGCGTCCCATGTGGTGGCTGCACGCCACGACTCCCGGGCGGATGCCTTCGGTGACCCAGGCCTTGAGCACGAAGTGGCCTATTCTCGTCTCGACCCGGAGCAGGTCCCCGGTGCGAATGCCTCCGAGTCGGTTCGCGTCGACTGGGTGGAGCCACAACGGGTTCGTGTGCGCGATTTCAGCCAGCCACTTGGAGTTGGCGCTTCGTGTATGAATCTGCACGGGCAGGCGGAAGGTCGAGATCAGCGGCATCTCCTCGCGATCGAGATTCTGCCGGTGCACGTGGCTCTTGATGTACGTGGGGATCGCGAGCTCCGGCCATCCCCACTGGTCGAGGGTGCGCGACCAGAACTCGAGGCGTCCGGTCGGCGTGGGGAAGCCCCTGCGAATCGATCCGTCCACGCGCACGCCGACCCGCCGCCGTCCCTGGTCGTCGGGCGAGATCGCGGGGAAGGGTACCACGTTCGGACCTGCCGGTTTGGGGGCCTCCGTGAACACGCGGTCCATTTCGTCCGTGTCCGTATTCACCAGCTCGGCAGCGGGCACCTCCTCCTCGTAGCGTTGCCCCACTTTCTGCTGCACCTGGAAGGCCCCGTAGCGGCGCATGTACTCGAGTGGCGTGATGCCCTCACGGGCGGCCTCTTCCGGCAGCCCGGGCAGGGAATTCTCAAACATGTAGCCGTAGTACTCGTCCAGGGTCAGCTTCTGGCCGGGGCTCCTGCGCGACTCGAAGAACTGCCGGATGCCCTTGCTGCCGTCCGGGTCGATCCGCCACGTCAGATCGATCCAGAATTCATTCTCCTCCCAGACTTCTCCCGGGTTCACTTCGCGGGTATCCGTGACCGGCTGACCGGCCCGCTCCCGGGCCGCCCGGAGGACGGGCTGCCGGAAGGCCACCCACGATCCGTCGTACTGCTCCAGCGACATGGTGTCGTGTCGCTCCGAGCTGTGTCCCATCGGGAGGATGTAGTCGGCGAAGTAGGCTGACTCGTTCCAGGTCGGGGTGAGGGCCACGTGGAGACCGATCTTCTCTTCATCGGCCAGCAACTCGATCCACGAGAAGCCATCGGGATTGGTCCACACCGGGTTGTAGACGCGGGTGAAGTAGGTGTCGATGTACCCCCCGCGCTCCTTCATCAAGTGCGGAAGCAGGAACGACATCTCCATCAGGGAGAGCGGCCACTCCTGCGGCCACGTGAGGTCGTTCCACTGGTCGGGGTGCCGGGCCGGAAGGTGAATCGGCCGGGGCACGAACTTGTTCCAGGCGCTCGGGAAGGTGCCTCCCTCGGTGGCAACGGCTCCGAGCAGCGTGTTGAGCATGAACAGGGTCCGCGCGACCTGCCAGCCTCCCATGTTCCCGGCTGCAGCGCTGCGCCAATTGTGCGCGGCCAGCCGGGTGCCGGCGGTCGCCACCACCGCGGCCACCTCGGCAAGCGTTTCGGCGTCCACGCCCGACTCTTTCTCGGCGAACTCGAACGTGTATTCCGCGTACAGCGCTTTGAGATCGCTCTCGAATGCTTCGAACGTGACCGGCAAATCGGGGCGCTGCTCCTGCAGGTATTCCTTCCAGTTCCACCACCGGCGTACGAAGTCGCGATCGTACAGGTCGTTCTGAATCAGGTAGTTGGCGAACGACAGCAGCACGGCCGCCTCGGAGCCGGGATAGGTGGACAGCCAGTGGTCCGCGTGCGTGGCGGTGTTCGACAGGCGCGTGTCGAGCACGATCAGCTTCGCGCCGTTCTTCTTCCCTTCGATGATCCGCTGGGCGTGCGGATTGAAGTAGTGGCCGGTTTCGAGATGGCTCGAGACCAGCAGGATCACTCGGGCGTTGGCGTGGTCGGGACTGGGCCGGTCCATGCCCATCCAGAAGGCGTACCCTGCCCGCGCGCCACTCGAGCAAATGTTCGTATGCGAGTTGTGGCCGTCGACGCCCCACCCGGCCAGCATTCGCTCGGTGTAGCCGTCCTCGCCCGGTCGGCCCACGTGGTACATGATTTCGTTGCGGCGGTCCTCGTCCATGGCCCGCGCGATGCGGCCCGCGATGTCATCCAGCGCCTCGTCCCAGGAGACCCGCTCCCAGCGGCCCTCGCCGCGCTCGCCCACCCTCTTCAGGGGGTACAGGATGCGGTCGGGATCGGTGACCTGGTTGATGGTGGCCGGACCCTTCGCGCAGTTCCTTCCCCTGGAACCAGGGTGCTCCGGATTCCCTTCGAACTTGCGCACTTGCAGCGTGTCCTTGTCGACGTACGCCAGGAGCCCGCAACCGGACTCGCAGTTGAAGCACGCCGTCGGCACGAGCGTGTAACGCTTCTCCACCCGCTTGGGCCACGCCTTCGAATCGAGCTCGACCCAGTCGTTCCACCGCTCCTTCGGAGGGAACGACGCGAGGTGAATTCGGCTCGGTCCCGGATAGAAGGTCTCGCCCCTGGCTTCCGTCTCCTCGCGGGCCGCGGAGACTCTCGCGCTCAGCTTATCGACACTCATGCTTCGTTCCTCGGTTCACTCAGGCCAGCGGGACGGACTGCCCGGCCTGGACGTAGGCGTGTTCGAAGGCCAGCAGGCCGAGCAAGCCCGCCACGGCGGCTGGTATCGGAATCCACGGTGCAGACAGTCCAATGAAAACCAGTAACATACTGATCCAAAAGTAGCTCGCGTATTTACCTCGTGTCATTTCGAGGGTCGCGAGGTGCGCATGCGCAGTCCCATGGGTCAGCGTGATCTCGCCGAGAGTCATCAGCAGATGAACGGCGCCCGCGCCGGCGAACATCCAGGCCAGCGGCCGGACGGCGCCCGGTTCGACGACGGTCGCCGCGAGCAGCACGACTCCGCTTCCGGCCAGCACCGCCTGGACCGCCAGGTGAGCCGGAAGGAGCGGGCTCTGCCACAGGTCCCGGGCCTTCGCCTGTGCGAACAGGTAGGCCGTGTAAACGGCCGTCATGACGGCCAGCGGCATACCCGCGATGGCCAGCGGTTTCTGCAGTTCCGGACGACCGAGCCATCCCGCCGCCAGGTGGGCCGCGAGAACCGCCCCGTATCCGCTTATGATGAATCCTCCCCGCACCAGCCAGCTCCTCCATTGCGGTTTCACCAGCAGGTAATAGAAGCGCATCGGGTGCTCGAGATCCCAGATCAGGAGGGCACCGGTGAGACCGAGAAACAGCATCGCGAGCAGGGGCGTGGCCATGGTCCACAGGGAATTGCCCCACTCCAGCAGCCCGAACAGCAGGAGAAGGAGGGGGGCCACGTACGAGCCGGCCGCCATCGACTTGGTCCACGTGTAGAGGCTGACCCGATAGTCCCACGGCGCGCGGTGCGGGACGTCGTAGCTCAGGAGGGCGGCGGCAGAGGAGTTCGCGTGCCCGGGATTACCTGCCGGGACGCCGTGCGGAACGTCGCCCTGCTCGCTCCACATGAAGATACCGCCGTCGGGGCGAGCCGCCGCCAACGGATCCAAGGTGGCCTGGTGCGCTCCCACGTAGTAGAGCTTGGGCCGTGTCTCCTTTTCCGGCCTGCGCACGGCCACCGGTTGCCGGCCTACCGCCTCGGCTACCGACGACATCGGATCGTTCTTGTCGCCCACAAGGATCGCCTGTGTCGGGCAGACCACCACGCAGGCCGGTTCGAGTCCGATGTCCAGTCGGTGTGCGCAGAAGTTGCACTTCTCGGCGGAGTGGTCCTCGGGGTTGATGAAGATCGCGTCGTACGGGCAGGCGGCGATGCATGCCTTGCAGCCGATGCAGATCGACTTGTCGAAGTCCACGATGCCGTCCGGACGCTGATGCATCGCGGCCGTCGGACAGGCCCGGGCACACGGCGGGTCCTCGCACTGATTGCAGCGCGTGACCTGGAACGCCCTTCTGGCCTGTGGGAAGAAGCCGACATCGACGTACTTCACGTACGTGCGATTGACTCCCACCGGGACCTGGTTCTCGGACTTGCAGGCGGTTGAGCACGCGTGGCACCCGATGCAACGGGTGTGGTCGATGACCTTGGCCCACGCGGCCGTCTGCTCGTGCGGCGCCGTCGCAGTTTGTTGAGGCATGAGTCTCGAGATGTTGCGCCGCACCCGTGATGGCACGCGGCGAAGTGACGGGTCGAGTTCCGGGTCTGGGGGGGCCTGGAACCGTTCGTGCTTCGAACCGACCAGCGTATATTAGGGGCCTCGGGTCGCCACTGCCAAGCAGGGGCGGCAACAGGGAAAGGAAAGGAACTGGCGAATGGAAGCCGGACAGGTCCGTATCACGCACATCTTCACCTCACCCGGCCACGACTTCAAAGGTCGTCACGGCCGGGAGCGACTCCTGAATGGTTCTGCAGCGCACGAGTGCGTTGTGTGTGAGGCGGGCAGGGGGCTCCAGGGTGATCGCTACGCGGAGAAGGAAAGCGGCCACAAGGGGCAGGTGACGTTCTTCAACGGCGAAGTGCTGCGCGAGCTCGGAGTGGCGCTGGGCCTGGAGCACGTTCCCCCGGACGCGTTCCGGCGCAACGTGATCCTCGAAGGCATCGACGTGAACGAGCTGCTCGGCCAGAGTTTCACGCTCGGCGGGGTGCGATTCGAAGGAACGGAGGCCAGCGACCCGTGCCACTGGATGGACGTGGCGCTGGTGCCCGGGACCCGCGATCTGCTGAAGGGCAAGGGCGGAGTGCGGGCGAGGATCCTGGAGTCCGGCATCCTGCGCACCGGCGATGCCGAACTCGTCTTCGAAAACGTGGAGGCCAAATGCTGAAGCTGATCTGTACACGCACCTGAGGCACCTGTCGCAAGGCGGTCGCCTTGCTGGAAGGAAACGACGTCGAGTACCACTACCGTGACTACAAGAAGGACCCGCTGACCGAGCCCGAGCTCCGGTCCGTGCTCTCGATGCTCGAGATGACACCCGCCCAGGTCCTGCGGAAGCGGGACCGCGCGTTCCGGGAACTGCAGCTGACCGGGACCGAAGCCGAGGCCGAGCTGATCGCCTTGATGGCGTCTCACCCCACGCTATTGGAGCGCCCCATCGGTATAGTGGGGAAGAGGGCCGTTCTGGGTCGGCCGCCGGAGCGGTTGCTGAGTTTGCTCGACGACTGAGGACTTGAACGGGGAGCAACCGATGCGAGTTCGACACGCCACCCGAACCGCCCCCACTCTTCTGCTGGCGGTGCTGACGCTCGCAGGGGCTGCCTCAGCGGTCTCCGCTCAGGAGCGGGTGCCTGGCGTCATCCCGGATTCGGCTCCGGCCGAGTGCGTGGCAGGGGACACACGGGTGGCCGTCCTCCTGCTTGGCAGCTACCACATGTCGAACCCGGGTGCCGATCGGTTCAACCTCGAGGCCGACGACGTGCTCGCCCCCGCGCGCCAGGAGCAGATCCTGGACGTCGTTGATCGCCTCTCCGCGTTTGCCCCGACACGAGTCGCCATCGAGTCCCGATGGGGCGACACGGTTTCGGCGGCGAGGTACCGGGCCTTCCTGGCCGGTGAGGGGGAGTTGTCTCGCCAGGAGGAAGAGCAGATCGGTTTCAGGCTCGCCGCGGCAATGGGGCACGAGACGGTGTACCCGGTCGATGTGAAGATCGGCCTGCCCAGCGACAGGCTCGAGTCGGTGCTGGAGGCGCGCCCCGAGCTGGGCCGGTACATGGCCGGCCTGGAGGAGTACGGAGAGTGGGCCATGGCCTCCATGGCCAAGTGGCTTTCCGAAGGCACCGTGGGAGAGATGCTCTACAGGATGAACACGCCCGAAGCGATCGAGTGGGCCGATCGGGGCTATCTCGAGTTCTTCCTTCCCCTGGTGGCGGGGGATGACTACGGAGGTGCGGACTTCGTGGCCACGTGGTACGAGCGTAACCTGAAGATATTCTCCAACCTCCACCGCATCAGCGAGCCGGGAGACCGGGTGTTCGTGGTCTATGGTGCGGGGCACATTCCGCACCTGCGCTATTTCGTGACGCTGAGCCCACACTTCTGCCTCGAAGACGCCCTTCCGTACCTGCGTGAGTAACTCTGTCACACACAGTCCTGAATCGCCCACTCCGGCCGCGGGGTTGTGAGCCAGCCGAGAGTGTCGCAAGCCCTGTATACCGGGCTTGACGCTCTGTTGCCGGATAATCGGAAAGGCGGATGATGGCGGAATTCCGCATTACTACGTAGCCTATAGGTACTTTAGTACCTAAGTTCAGTGATTACAACTAGTTACGGAGTTCACAAGCGGCACGGTCATTGCGGAGAGGATCGAGCAACGGATTCTCATCGAGCGGCCGTACGCATGGGCGGGAGCGGCGCGCGCTCGGATAAATGCACAGGATCCCCGCCACAACCAATTCGGAGAGCGCGCTATGTGGATCAATGAGCGAATTCGGAGGACGCTTGCGGCGGGTCTCGTCGTGGCGCTCGCCGGCGTCGTTGCGGCAGGTTGCGGCGACGACGACCCGGCCCCGCCGACGACCGGCGCCATCGGCGTGACGACGGTCACGACGGGCGACAACCCCGACGCTGACGGCTACGCCGTTACGCTCGACGGCAACGTTGCGGGGAACATCGGCGTCAACGAGGTACTGATCATTCCGGACCTCGCAGTCGCGACCTACTCGGTCGGTCTGACGAACATCGCGGCCAACTGCACCGTGGCGGGCGACAACCCGCGCGACGTGCCCGTGACCGCGGGCCTGACGGCCAACACGCAGTTCGACGTGGACTGCCCGGGAGCCCCCGCGGGCGTCACGCTCACGGCCGAGACCGCGGCAGACGAAGTCACGTTGACCTGGGATGAGTCGGCGCTGGCGACCTCGTACCGGGCTGAGCTGGTCGGCGGTACGGCGGACCTGGTGAAGGCTGACCTGGCTGCGGGAACGACGGTCGCCGTGTTCACGAACCTCGACGACGGACTGGAAGACGGCGTGACCTACGCCGCTACCGTGTACGCCATCAACGACGAGGGCGAAGCGGCGAGCAACGAAGAGGACGTCACCACGAACTTCTTCCCGTGGGATGAGAACTTCCCGACGAGCCTGCACGAGGGGGGCTGGGGCAAGACCACGTTCTACAACGCGGTGCCGAACCGCGGCTTCGAGGAATACACGGGCGTGGCGTACTCCGAGCTGGCTTGCATCGGCTGCCACAGCCAGGCATCGGGGCTTCCGCCGGTCTCCGGACGCGGGTGCGACCGGTGCCACGACACGGCCGATCCGCAGCTCGGCGACGAAGTGGACACCAACTGGACCGACGGCGTCTGCATCGGCTGCCACAGCCGTCAGAAGCTCGAGCGGGATCTCGGATACACCGACGTTCACCGCACGATGGGTTTCGAGTGTGACGACTGCCACGGCAACGAAGACCTGCACGGCGACGGCAACCAGTACGACGGCCTGATGGACATCGGCGCGATCAAGGCCCAGTGCGAGAACTGCCACGACGCGACGGAGCACCCGGCGAACCAGCACCATCCGGACACGGATGGCAGAATCGCCTGCGCTTCGTGCCACGCCCAGACCGCGGTGACCTGCAACAACTGCCACTTCGAGGCCCAGGTGCCGCCGATCACGGGCAAGTTCTTCCTGACGCCTCCGTCCGACAATCAGCTGTGGCTCGGAAACCGGCTCAAGAGGGACGGCT
>JBDHBK010000017.1:0-12744 GCA_039592635.1 Gemmatimonadota bacterium | reverse complement strand
GTCGAACGGATGCTGCATGATCCCCTTCTCATCACCCGGGATACACGGCGGCGGGATGCGAAAAACCCACCTCCGTGTGGCCGAAGGTGGGCTGAATGTCTACCTGGGAGCGATCAAACTCAGGCGGATTCCACCTCCGGACGTGCACAGGGCCACCACCACCAGGAGGTGCTCAGGCCGCGCGAAGGTGTCATCTCGTGTCGATTCATGGGCTAACGGATAACCGGTCCCTCCGCGGGCGTCAAGCAAACGCCTCGGGTGAGGAGGTTCCAGGGCGAATCCGGGCTAGGGTGAATCGTAGATCACGCCGCCCTTCATCACGAACACGACGTTCCGCACGGCCTCGACGTCGTCGGTCGGATCGCCCGCGACAGCGACGAGGTCCGCGAATGCCCCCTGCCAGATTTCCCCTACCGTTCCTTCGAGGCCCAGGGCGCGCGCGTTCACCACGGTGGCGGCCTGCAGAGCCTCGGCCGGGGACATGCCGGCACGTACGAGCCAGGCCAGCTCCCTCCAGCTCTCCCCGTGCGGGAACACGCCGACATCGCTGCCGAGTCCCACGATCACTCCCTCCTGCCTGGCGTCACGAACCGCCTGTAAGGATCCGCGGATCCGGGGGCTCAGCTCGGCTTCGGGCGTGTCCAGCTCCCAGCCGCCATCCAGTCCGCTGAAGTACTCGTCGTACGCCGCGGCAGCGGCCAGCGTTGGGTAGAACACGACGCCCCGTTCGGCCATCAGGCCGAACACCGCGGCCGTGCCTTCCGACCCGTGCTCGATCGTGCGGGCGCCGGCCAGCGTGGCCCGCCGCATCCCCTCGGGTGAGCTGGCGTGAGCCGATACGGGAAGCCCGGCGGCGGTGGCCTCATCCACGAGGACCTCGAGCTCACCCAGCGTGAACGTCGGCGCGGTTCCGGAGGCACGCCGGAAGTCGGCGTACACCTTGATCACGTCCGCACCGTGTCCTGCCTGTTCGCGAACCGCACGGCGGATCTCGGTCTCGCCAGTCACCATCTGCGCGCCCTGGGGAAGGGCTAGGTCGGGGTCCCAGCCGCGCGGTCCCGGCGCGTAAGACGCGGTGGCCGCTATCGCCAGCGTAGCCGTCAGCACCCTGGGCCCCGGGATCAGGCCGTCGGTGATCGCGTCGCGCACGGCAAGATCTGCCCAGCCGGCCCCTTCGGATCCGAGGTCCCGGAGAAGGGTGAAGCCGGACAGCAGCGTGCGTTCGGCGTTGACCCCGGCCATAAGGGTCCGGTAGGCCCGTGCTTCCTTCAGGACCTGGTCGTCCCACAGCGTCTCGTCATACGGATGGAGGAACAGGTGCGAATGGGCGTCGATCAGTCCCGGAAGGAGCGTCGCGCCCGGCAGGTCCACGGTGCGGGCGCCGTCCGGGGACCGAACGTCCTCGAGAGGCCCCACGGATTCGATCCGCTCGCCGGCAACCAGTACGGCCCATCCGGTCCTGACCGCGCCTGTGGCCGCGTCGAATACCCGCTCCGGCCGTATCAGGGTGTGCGAGGGTTGCGGCTGCTGTGCGAGCGCGGGAACCGCTCCGGTCACGGCCAACATCGAGGCAATTACGAGTGCGTTCAGTGAGCGCCAGTTCGTACCGGTTCTCATGGCCTGTCATCCTCCTGTGGTACGTGGATGGACTGAAGTTGACACCCTGATGGGCCAAGCGCACGTTTCCTTTCGAAGCTGGGTTCTCTCCCCCCGGGATCCGGTGAAACCGCATCACGCGGAGGACTTCGTGCTGCGCTCTTCTTCGCTTGCCATCCTGCTGGCGGGCGCCGTGGTCGCGACCACCGCTGCGTTGCCCGACCGGGCGCCGATTCCGGACCCGGACCTGTACGAATCCGCTGGTTGTGCCGCTTGTCACGGACCGACCGCTGCGGGGGCCTTCGGACCGACCCTCGCCGGCACGGGACTCTCGTTCGATGATTTCCTCGGCCAACTCCGGTCCCCCAGGGGGATGATGCCCCCGGTTGCGACCAGTCTCGTATCCGATGAGCAGGCTCGCAGCCTGTTCGCCTACGTGACGGGTTTGGAGGAACCGGAAGGCGGCCCGGTATCGGTTACGGGGTGTCCGGGGGGCCAGCACGGCCGCGGACATCACGGAGCTGGAGCCGAGAGCTGTCCGCAGCACCAGGACGGTGCGGCCGGCCACGGGCAGGGCCAGGGACGTGGTCGCGGTGGCGCCTGCCGCCATGGGGCCTGCAGCGGCAGGGGCGAGACGACGGGTTGAGACAGATCCGACTGGCTCAGTGCGGCAACGGGCGGCAGTCCTTCCTGGTCGCGGCCTGCGATCCGTCCGGTCGTATCTTGCCGCGAACTGCGAGGCGGCGTCGGACGCTCTCTACCGCGAGAAGGGCCCACAACGCGTTTCATGAAACGTCCCGCAGGCTGGCGTGCGACGCCTCGGTCGTACGCATAGGTCACGCTTCGGATCGGTCCGTGCTCGACGTAGGTAGGAAGACCCGCACCATTCCGCCGTCCGTCCGCCGTGCGCTAGAGGTCCGCGATCGGGGCTGCCGCTTTCCGGGCTGTGGGCTGCGCTTCACCGACGCGCATCACATCAAGCACTCAGGGTCCGCGAGGCGGTCGGGTAGCGAGCGGGCTTTCCCCCGTCCGGCGATGGCGGTAGCCTCGCAGGGCTCCATCACGCTCGGGGGATGTTCGGCTGTTGCCTGGAGACACGCGAATGAAACTGGTGCTGACACTCACAGTCATTGCTCTGCTCGGAGTTGCGGGCTGCGCGGACTCGGGCGGGACGTCTGCCGGCGGGACGCCCGCCGATCGCTTCCAGGGCAAGCTCGAGGCCTGCGACTGGCCGGACGATCCTGGTGATGTGTGGTGCGGCACTTTGGATGTTCCGGAGGATCGATCGGTCGAAGGAGGTCGAGCGATCGGCCTGCGGGTGGCCGTGCTACCCGCCACCGGAGACTCGGGAGCCGCGGCCGATGCCGTCACTTTTCTGGCCGGGGGCGGAGTCGTGCCCGCTACGCGCTACTTGCCCTTCTTCGCGAACGCGGTTTCCCGGCTCCGCGAGGGCAGGGACATCGTTCTCGTGGACCAGAGGGGGACCGGCGGGTCCAACGCGCTCGAGTGCGATCTTCCGGAGCCGTACGAGTTCGCGGACGGATCCGGCGGGCTGGAGTACGAGGAGGCCTACGTCGCGGCGCTCCGGACATGCCGGGATGATACCGCCGCCCGGGCCGATCCGGCCCAGTACACCACCTGGAACGCCGCCGACGATCTGGAAGCGGTACGCGAATGGCTGGGGTATGATCGGCTGAGCCTGTGGGGGGCGTCGTACGGGACGAAGGTGGCTCGGGTCTACATGCGCCGTCACCCGGACCGCGTGCGCGCGGCCGTACTGCACGGAGTTGTTCCCATCGAACAGTCGATGTGGCCCGATCTCTTCCTGGCCGCCGACTCGGCTCTTACGCAGGTGTTTGCCCGCTGCGATGCGGATCCAGGGTGCGCTGCTGCGTATCCAGATCTGGGAGGCCGCTTCGCAGACCTCATGAGGCGACTCGAGGAGGACCCGGTTCCGCTCAGGGCACCCCTGGTAGGCTCGGCCGGCGATACCGTCACGGTACCGTTCGATCGGCGCTCCATGGCCGGACTGGTGGTTGGAATGTTGCGTTCCCGCCGGGCAGCCCGCGCCCTCCCGTCGTTGGTATACCAGCTCTCGAACGGAGACTACGGGCAGCTCGCCTCCATGCAGCGTCCGGGAGGACCAACTCCGATACCGCGAGGTGTGTACCTTTCGATCGCCTGTACGGAGGAACTGGTCAGGCTTACCTCGGAAGACCTGGAGCGGGCCCACCGCCCGACCCGCCTCGGCTCCGGAGAGTGGATCGACGAGGAACTGCGGGACTGCGAGATCTGGGGATCGGGGAGTGTTCCCGACGGGTTCTGGACGCCGGTCGTCTCGGATGTTCCGGTGTTTCTCGTCACCGGTTCGGAGGACTACATCACGCCGCCGGGCTACGCCGAGTGGGTCGCCGGCCATCTGCCGAACGGGTCCGTGCGCGTGGTGCCGCAACGAGGGCACGACGACATCGATCCCTGCGTAGGCGGGTTGATCGAGAACTTCCTGATCCAGGGACAGGATACGGAGCCCGACCTGGGGTGTCCCGAGGACCGCGAGCCTCTGCCGTTCGAGCTGCCGCGCTGATTCGCGAGCGCGCGTCGCGGCTCAGGGAGCGGCGTTCGAGTCGTAGTTGAGCAGGAACGTCAGGAAGTCCTCGACAGCGATCATGTCGGAACCGGTGTAGCGGATCGTGTGCGAATCGATGCGCTCCACGATCTCGAGGTACCCGAGTGCTTCGACCGGGCGGTAGTTCTTGAAGCTCACCTCCAGCTCGATCGGACCCCCCAGATCCCACGGTTCAAACTCTGAGATACGCGCCACCGCGCGGGCCGCCGTCTCCTCGATCAGCCGGTAGGCGGCTCCTGGCATCAGGGTTTCCGCCGAGTGGAAGCCGTACGCCTTCTTCACTACGGCCGTCTCCAGGTCACCCAGCAGGTCGGTCGCCTCTTCGGCTATCGCGTCATCCCCGGAGATCATGATTACCGGGACTCCGAAGTGGCCGGCGATCGCCGCGTTGAGTCCGGTCTCGGGGACCGGGACGCCGTTGAGCTTGACGGATGTGAGCCGTGCGCTCGACATGGTGTGCGCCCGGACACCGGTGGAGTTGTCGGTGCTGGTGTGGTATCCGATGAAGATGGCTCCGTCGAACGTATCGTCGATACCGGCCATCATGGCCAGCGGCCTCGGCCAGGACCGAATCACGGTGATGTCCTCGGGGAGCTCTTCGAGCAGCAGGTTCTGGCCATTGCCGTGCGAGTCGCTGACCAGGATCTCGGTGGCGCCCGCGGCCCGCGCTCCCCGGATCGCTGCGTTGACCTCCTCCGTCATCCAGCGACGGGCGCGTTCGTACTCGAAGCCGGTAGGCCCGAGCTGCTCGCCGGTGACCGTGCCGACCACGCCCTCCATGTCCGCCGATATGTAGATCTTGAGCCCTTCCTGGGCGGAAACCGGTGGTGCGGCGGTCAGAGCGGCCGCAAGCGGCAGGATCGCGGCCAGGCGGATGGCGGAGCGGCTCAGAGAACGGATATGCACGGCTGCCTCCAGCGGATCTGTTGAACGGGCGGGGAATTCCCGGTGCCGCACAAGCGTACGCTGTGTACTCGTCTGCAGCCAGTCGGCGGTCACGCACTCGGCCAGCCACCATGATACATTCGGGGCCATGAACGCCGAGACCCATCTCCCGCTTCGGCTGACCTCTGAAGGGCCGCAGGCCCTCAGCCTGGCCGTCGAGAGCGCCGGTCGAGACCTGCTGTGCCTGGTGCATGGGGGGGACTCGCACATCGGCTCCGTTGCCCTGTCGGAGTGGCGCGATGGCCGGGCGCACACGCGCTGTCTGAGTGCCGAGGGTCACCGGGAGGAAGCCATCGCCCGCCACGCGGCACATACCCTGTGCGCTGCGGCTCACCGCAACGTCGCGTGTGTGGCGGGGATCCACTTCGATGCGATCTCACCCGCAGAGATCGAGTCCATCTCGGCCGCCGCCTACTCCCTCGCCCGCCAGGCAGCCGGGCCCCTACGTGACGCGCGCCTGTTCGCGGAACTGAAGTCCTCGGGTAGCGCGTACGATCGGATCGTCTCGCGCCGGGCCCAACTCGCCGATGAGTTCGAGCAGATCTTCGGGCTGCCGGTGTCCGCTGCTCTCGAAGTGCATCGCCAGGCGGTCGAGCGGCAGCGGGAGCAGCGATTCGGCGGGAAGGTCGGGATCTTCGCCCCGCTCTACCTCAGCAACGCTTGCACCAACGACTGTGTCTACTGCGGATTCCGGCGCTCGTCCGCGTTCGAGCGCAGTCGCCTCTCGATCGCGGAAGCCGTGAGCGAGGCGCACGCGCTGCACTCCCGGGGCATACGCGCCATCGACCTGGTCACTGGAGAGATACCCGCTGATCCGTTCGTGGACTATGTATGCCAGGCTACCGAGGCGATCCTCCGCGAGACCGGCATCACGCGCGTGCATCTGAACCTGGGATCCCTGGCCGGGGACCAGTACCGCCGCCTGCGGCAGGCGGGAGCGGTGGGCTACCATCTGTACCAGGAGACGTACGATCCAGACGCCTACATGCGGACGCACCGAAGCGGGGGAAAGAGGGAGATGGCGTCGAGGCTCGAGGCCCCCCGCCGGGCCGCTGCTGCCGGCTTCGCGTACCTGGGGATGGGAGTGCTGTTGGGCCTCGCCGATCTGAAGGATGATCTGACCGGCCTGGCGGCTCATGCGTCCATCCTCCTGGAGGAGGTTCCAGGGCTGCAGGTAGGTTTCTCCCTGCCGCGGGTCCAAACCATGGATGCGGATCCGGCATATACCCCGGCCCGCCCCGTGGCGGATGAAGACTTCGTTCGATCCATGTTGTTTCTGCGCATGGCGCACCCCTCCGCGCACCTGACGCTGACTACGCGCGAAGCGCCGGCGATCCGGGACCTGTCGCTGGCCCTTGGAGTCAGCAAGCTGAGCGCGGGAGTATCGACGGCGCCGGGCGGGTATGTGAGCGGGACCGGAAGCGATCAGGATGAGGCGCGTGCGCAGTTTGACGTAGCGGATGAGCGATCTGTGGAAGAGATCGTGGCGCTTGTGAACGAGGCGGGCCTCACCCCCGTCTTCGACTGAACCGACCTGCGAGGAGACAGCATGATGATGGATCCCGGAGCCTTCAACCTGACGGACCTGATCGCCTACCAGGACGGAGCCATCGTCAGCCGGCAACTGGCGAAGGCCGCAGGCGGATCGGTGACCGTTTTCGCGTTCGACGAAGGGGAAGGCCTGAGCGAGCACACGACTCCCCATGATGCCCTCCTGCAGGTCCTGGACGGCGTGGCCCTCATCGAGATCGCCGGCTCCACGCACCAGGTCGGGGAGGGGCAGATCATTCACCTGCCCGGAGGCGTACCGCATGCGGTGCAGGCGGAGCAGAGGTTCAAAATGCTCCTGGTGATGGTGCGATCGGATACGGCGTGAGGTCTTTCTTCACGAGCTTCGCGCTGCTGCTCGCTCTGACCGGCTGTTCCGGTACGGAGCGCGATAGCGGCTCGGAAAGCCCACCGCTCAACATCGTCCTGTTCATAGTGGACGACCTGGGCTGGCGGGACGCCGGCGTCCTCGGCAGCGACTTCTACGACACCCCGGCGATCGATGCCCTCGCGGCTTCCGGCGTGAGATTCTCGAGGTTCTACTCGGCCAGTCCGGTGTGCTCCCCGACCAGGGCCAGTCTGATGACGGGTCGGCATCCCGCCCGGGTCGCGATCACCAACTGGATCGGCGGAGAGCAGCGTGGGCGGCTGCTCCAGGCCGGCTACCTCCGCCAGTTGCCGCTCGATGAAGTCACCCTTGGGGAAGCGTTTGCCGAGGCCGGGTACGTCACCGGCTACATCGGCAAGTGGCACCTGGGCGCCGAGAACGAGTTCCTCCCCGGAGCGCAGGGCTTCGGGTGGACGGGTGCCGTCAACCGGGCGGGACAGCCGGGCAGCTACTTCCCGCCGTACCGCAACCCGGACTGGCCGATCACGGATGTGCCGGGCCTGGAGGGAGACTCACCCGACGCCTACCTCACCGACCGCCTGACGGACGAGGCGATCGGGTTTCTCGAGAGAGAGCGCCACCGACCTTTCCTGCTGGTCCTGTCGCACTACGCGGTCCACACGCCGCTGCAGGCTCGGGACGAGGACGCCGCGCCCTACCATGTACGAGCGAGCGCTCTCGAGCCGCTCGAGGGAGGAGCCACCGAGAGCGAGAGCGGCCGTTCCACCACCCGGCTCCGGCAGGATCACGCCGTGTACGCCGGCATGGTAGCGTCCGTGGATCGGAGCCTGTCTCGGATGACGGGAGCGCTGGATTCACTGGGGGTAGCGGGCCGCACCGCGATCGTGTTCGTGTCCGACAACGGGGGCTTGAGCACGTTGGCCGGCGACCGCGGCGAGCGCGCCCCGACCGCAAACCGACCACTGCGGGCAGGGAAGGGATGGCTGTACGAGGGTGGAATCCGGATTCCGCTGATCATTCGGTGGCCCGGTGCGGATGCCGGACAGGCTGGAACCACATCGCACGTTCCCGCCATGACCACGGACCTCCTGCCGACCCTGCTCTCCATGGCCGGTCTACCGCCGGCCGGCGACCGGCCACTCGACGGCGTCAGCCTGGCGCCGCTGGTGTCCGGCGAATCGGAGGCCCTGGAGGACCGGGATCTCTTCTGGCACTTCCCGCACTACCATGGGTCGGGCAATCGACCCGGCGGTGCCATCCTGTCGGGAGATTTCAAGCTGGTCGAGTGGTTCGAGGACGGCAGCCTGGAACTGTTCGATCTCACGGCGGATCCGGGCGAGAGCATCGACCTGTTCGATGCGGAGCCCGCTGTGGCGGAGGAGTTGCGCGCTCGCCTCGCCGGCTGGCGTGACTCGATCGGGGCCGCCATGCCGCGCCCCAACCCGGATTGGAATCCCTGAGCCGCTAGGGCGCGTCGGTCATCGGCAGATCGGGATCGGAAGCCAGGTGGTCCTCGATGTAGAGCCACTCGTCAGGCACCGGCTCGAACGGGTCCTGGCCCCGGCGAACTCGCAGGGTCAGGTTTCGTCCACCGCCGCCCTGGAAGTAGAGAATGCGTACCCGGTGGTGACCTTTCGACAGCCCGATCGCCCCCATCTTCCCGGTCGCCGAGTGCTATCCAGCATGATCGATAATAACTTCTTCATCAATAATCAGTTGAGATCCATCATCTGATGTAATTTCAAATAAATAGATGTCGTCGTGGGGCACGCGCAGGTACCCCCCGAACCTGAGCCCGAAGCTCGCCTCCCGGGCGACGCCCGGGATCTCCACCCGCGGACTGCTTCCTCTCCGCAGTGCCACCGCATCCTCCACCTCGGACACCGAGGCGAATTCCCCCTCGGAGTAATCCAGCGAGAGGCCCGGAAGCAGCCGGGAACTGTCGATGTCCAGCCCGGTCCGCAGGATGGTTCGGGCGAACGACGCACGCGCGATGGGTCCCATCCGCCCGCCGGGCAGTACCAGCCGGGCTGACACGGTCACGGCTCCCGCGTCAACGGGGAGATCGAAGGCTGTCTCGTACTTCCGTGAAGCCGCCGTCGGGTCGGTGCCGTCGAGCGTGTACCGGATCTCACCCCACGGAAGCGGGCTTCCCAGGTCCAGCCCGATGAACGAACCCAGCGTCAGCCGGTCTTCCTCGAGACCGGTCGGCTCGGGGATCCGGTAATTGACACCGAGCGCCCCCAGGCGGGCGAGTCCCGCCGGCAGCCGGCCGCTGAAGTCGGCCCAGTCCCTCGCCTCACGCGGTGACCAGGTCAGCTCGGCCAGGGCCAGCGCCCTTGGGTAGGCCATATAGTCCAGGTGCTCGGGCGTCTTGATGTACTCGGTCCATACGTTTCCCTGCGCCCCGAGGACTCTCCGTCCCTCTTCCGCGGTGAGTTCGTCGGGTACCGGTTCGTAAGAGTACACGAGCTCGAGCGGCAGATACCCGCCTATCGCCAGGGGCTCTCCCTCTCGATCGCGGCCCTGGTAGTAGTCGAAGTACATATGGCTGGTGGGCGTCATGACCACGTCGTGGCCCTGGCGAGCCGCCTCGATCCCGCCGTTTACCCCGCGCCAGGACATCACGGTCGCCTGCGGGGCCAGCCCGCCCTCCAGGATCTCGTCCCAGCCGATCAGGCGCCGTCCGTTCTGGAGCAGGAAATCTTCGATGCGCTGGATGAACCAGCTCTGCAGTTCGAACTCGTCCGCCAGGCCCTCTCGCCGGATGATCTCCTGGGCCACGGGGCTCTCTTCCCATCGGCGCTTCGGGGCCTCGTCACCTCCGATGTGGATGTACGGGGAGGGGAACAGCTCCATGACCTCAGTCAGCACATTTTCAAGGAACTCGAACGTCTGCTCGTGCGGACAGTAGATATCGTCCTTGACCCCCCACACGGTGGAGACCTCGAACGGACCCGGCGTGCAGGCGAGCTCAGGATAGGCCGCGAGAACGGCGACGGAGTGGCCCGGCATCTCGATTTCGGGCACGACGGTCACGTATCGCTCCTCCGCGTACGCCACGATGTCGCGCACCTCTTCGCGCGTGTAATAGCCGCCATAGGGAACGCCATCCCCGACATACGGATCGAAGTTCTTCTCGACGATCGTCTCGGCCCGCCAGGCGCTGATCTCTGCCAGGCGCGGATACCCCTCGATTTCGAGTCGCCATCCCTGGTCTTCCGTAAGGTGCCAGTGGAAGACATTCAGCTTGTGGCGCGCCAGCACGTCGATGTACCGCTTGATGTACTCGGGCGGGAAGAAGTGTCGCCCGACGTCCAGGTGCAGTCCGCGGTAGACGAAGCGCGGATGATCGCGAATCTCCAGGGCCGGCACGGTCCACCCCTCCGCCTCGGCCGGCGATGAGGGCAATAGCTGGAGGAGTGTCCGGCTCCCGTAGAAGAGCCCGGCGTGCGTCGCGGCGCGTATCTCGATGCCTGCCGGCGCCACGGCAAGCGTATACGACTCGTCGCGTGCCAGGGGCGAATCCGACGTGAGGGCCGGGCCCGCCGCTTCGGCATCAATCGTCAATAGAATCTGGCCCGAATCTCCTTGGCCGGTCGAAACCGGAAAGCCGGTAGCGGCTCTAATCTCCGCTCCCACGAGTTCCGCCAGCTGCACGAGTTCGCCATCCGTCGCGTCGGACACGACGACCTCCGATCCCTCGTCGAGGGAGAACGCTCCGGCCCGTAGCTCGAGGTGTTCCGGAGCCGGGATCAGGGACGGTGTACCACCTTCGGTTTCGCATCCGATCACGACGAGGGCGGCACAGGCGACCAGGGAAAGGGCGGGGTTGTGCATCGGAATTCCGATCACGGTGGAGGGTGACACCGCGGCCCGGTTTCGCCGCGGGACACGCCTCGTACATTGTCGGCTGCAGCGGGTCCGACCCGCTGGCGGTCAGACATCTCTCGGACAGGAAGACGATACATGCTGCGACCCATCCTCACCACATTTGCCATCGTCGTCGTCGCGGCGATCGCCGCTTGCGATCCAGGCGACGGTTTCGAAGAAGCCTCGCAGTCCATCACGACGGCGGATCTGGACGAGGGGATCCGGGACCTGTCTGCCGACTCCATGGGCGGTCGTGCGCCGGCCTCGTGGGGAGAAGAGCGCACCGTGCGGTACCTGCGGCAGAAGTTCGAGGCGCTGGGCCTCGAGCCCGGGAACGGGATCAGCTGGGTGCAGGAAGTGCCGCTCGTCTCGCTCACGCCCGATCCGGACATGGGAGCCGTCATCCAGGGAAAGGGGACGGCGAACCGGCTCCAGCACGCATTCGACTTCGTGGCCGTCACGGAGCGAGTGGTCGAAGAGATCGCTCTCGACAGATCGGACCTGGTGTTCGTGGGCTACGGAATCGTGGCTCCCGAGTTCGAGTGGAACGACTACGAGGGCGTGGACGTGGCGGGCAGGACGGTGGTGGTCCTGGTGAACGATCCGGGATACGCCACGGGTGACGAGGCGCTGTTCAACGGCCGCAGCATGACGTACTACGGTCGCTGGACCTACAAGTACGAAGAAGCCGCGCGCCAGGGCGCGGAAGGCGTTCTCATCGTCCACCAGACCGGTCCGGCCGGGTATCCGTGGGCCGTCGTGGAGGCCGGTTGGTCAGGGCCCCAGTTCATGCTTGCCGAGACCGGCGATGAGCCCCTGGCAAAGGTCCAGGGGTGGATCTCGGAAGAGACAGCCCGCACCGTGTTCGCGCAGGCCAGGCTCGACTTCGACGCTCGGTCCGCGCAGGCCGCCACCAGTGACTTCGCCGCGTACGAGATGGGCCTCGACCTGTCACTCACGGTGCGGAACTCGATCGAACGCTCGACGTCTCGGAACGTCCTCGCCCTGCTGCCGGGATCCACGAGACCGGAAGAGCTGGTGATCTACACGGCGCATTGGGACCACCTGGGCACGGATCCCGCACTGGGGGCAGACAGCATCTACAACGGCGCGCTCGACAATGCCACGGGAACCTCAGGATTGGTGCAGATGGCCGGGGCGTTCGCCGCCCTCAGGAAGGCGCCCGCTCGCTCGGTCCTGTTCATGGCCGTCACGGCAGAAGAGCAGGGACTCCTGGGCACCGCGCACTACGCGTCGCACCCTGTATATCCGCTCGACGCGACCGTGACCACGGTCAACATGGACGGTCTCAACATCTGGGGTCCGACGAGTGACATCACCGTGGTGGGTTACGGCATGTCGGAGCTCGATGACGTGCTGCAGGTCGCTGCCGA
The DNA here is from genome assembly GCA_039592635.1 of Gemmatimonadota bacterium. Classification (GTDB taxonomy): domain Bacteria; phylum Gemmatimonadota; class Gemmatimonadetes; order Palauibacterales; family Palauibacteraceae; genus Benthicola. Next base: position 413 of record JBDHBK010000017.1, on the reverse strand, counting down.
CGCGGCCGGCCGAACCCTGGCGCCGGACCCGGAACCCGAGAAGGGGCACTACTTCAGGTCGGATCACTTCGAGTTCGCCAAGCGGGGGGTGCCTTCGCTGTATGCGGATGCCGGCGTCCAGGATATCGAGCACGGGGAAGAGTGGGCTCGAGAGCGTCGCGAGGAATACACGCGGGATCACTATCACAAACCTTCCGATGAATACGATCCGTCGTGGAATCTCGAGGGCGCAGTGCAGGATCTCCGGCTCATGTTCTCGGTGGGACACACCCTGGCCACGGGCGACCTGTGGCCCAACTGGCGGGAGGGCACCGAATTCAAAGCCCGCCGCGATGAAATGATGGGGTACGAGGCCGGCACCGCCTCAGAGGAGTAGTCATGTCGCCCAGCCTGATGCGTCGGAAGCTGCCGGA
>JBDHBK010000016.1:0-12852 GCA_039592635.1 Gemmatimonadota bacterium | reverse complement strand
TCATGAAGGTCGTGCGCCCCTCCATTAACCTCTCCATCGCTTCGATGATTCCCGTCTCAGTCTTCATGTCGATCGAGCTGGTTGGCTCGTCAAGAATCAGCACGGGGGCATCCTTGAGGAACGCGCGAGCAAGGGCTATCCGTTGACGCTCCCCACCGGAAAGGCGCATGCCACGTTCACCTACAGGTGCCTGGTAGCCGTGTGGAAGCTGAGAGATGAACTCGTGTGCGTTAGCTGCCCGGGCGGCCCCTTCAATCTCCGCCGTGCTCGCTTCGGGCCGGGCATAGGCGATGTTCTCGGCAATGCTCGTAGAGAAGAGAACCGGATCCTGCAGCACGATCGCGAACTGGTTCCGCAAGTCGGCCAGGCGGTAATCCCGGAGATCGATCCCATCCAGCTGTATCTCGCCAACGGCTGGATCTTGGAAACGAATCATCAGGTTCACCAGGGTCGTCTTGCCAGCTCCCGTCTTTCCCGCGATGCCAACGCGAGCTCCGGGAGGTACGTGAAAATCGATTCCCTGGAGTACCGGGTTTCCTGGCTCGTATTGTGATCCGACGCCGCGGAATGCCAGGTGTCCGCGGGCTCGGTCGATCCTGCGGCCGTTCGGTCGGTCTGCCACGTCCGGACACGCATCGAGGAGCGAATAGGCTCGTTCAGCGCTTGCCAGGGCGTTCTGGAGGTCCGTGATTTTCTTCCCAATGGACTTCAACGGCTCATAGAGCTGCGCCAGGTAGGACATGATGAGCAAGAGAAGTCCGAGCGTGAGCACACCCTCGAGCACGTGTCGTACGCCCACGAAAAGGAACAGGGCGGTGCCTGTCGCCACCGTAACACCGGTCAGCAAGTCAAACGACCCCGTGAGGTGTATCGCCTTCAGCCTCGACTCGAGGCCCTGTCCATAACGGAGCCGAAACCTGTCCTGCTCTCGCTTCTCCTGAGCAAAGGCTTTGACCACTCTCAAGGACGTCAGCACCTCTTGAACCACGTTGAGGGCTGCGCTCTCGAGATCCTTTACCTGTATCCAGCTCGTCCGAAGCCTATGCCTGTACCAGACTATGAGAGCAGTGAATAGAGGCGTGACGGTCAAGGCCACCAGGGCCAGCTGCCAATCGACCCGGAAAGTGACGTAGACCATCGCGACCAGGGTGAATGCCGCCGTGACAATCGGGTTGATGCCCTCCAGTGCAACAGCGCGGATCGAGGTAGCGTCCCGCTGTATCCGGTAAATCGTGTCGGCGGTACCGATCGAGTCATGGTAGGACAGCGACAGGCGTTGTGCGTGCTCGAACAGGCGGCATTGCAGGGTCAGGACCAGCCTTTCACCGGTGTGCGTGGACAGCAGCCAGTGCGCCAGGTTTTGAAGACGGGCCAGTAGCGCCACCGCAATCACCAGTCCGGCCGCAAAGAACAATAGCCCGGTTTGAGACTGTCTCAGGCCGACCGGAACCAGCCACTCGATTACGGGCGGCAGTGGTTCAAATCCGATGACACTATCGACGGCCAGCTGCAGCGGAACGGGATTCAGAAGAGCGAGCGGCGTCGCCAGCAAGCTCACCAGGAACGTGGCGAAGATAGAAAGCCAATATGGCTTGGCGTCCCGCAGGACTCTCCTGAACAGTCGAATATCGTTCACTGCAGCCGGTCGGTTGGCAAAACCTCGTCGAACATCTGAACGTAACGCGTTCCCTGAAGACGAGATCGCAATTCATCGAAATTCGTAACGGCCTCTCGCAGATTATCGGCGGTATTCTTCAGAGCCACACCGCGTAGCGGGAGCCGTTGTACCCCCAGGAAGGTACACAGGTCTTCTATCGTTCTTGTTCGCTCAGTGAGAAGTGTCTCATAGTCAAGCCTGAGCGTCGGCAATCTGAGCATCTCAACATACTCCTCCAGCAGGCGCTCGCCGATTTCGACCTCCTCCAGTTTTCTCTCGAAATCCGCCGGGTCGATTGTCACTGGCGGCAGACGATCTGTTTCATCGTACAGATTCCAGTCGCCCGTACTGCTGGACAGGCGCTCGGAATTGATCCAGGACACCACCGTTTTCACACGGTTGCGTCGCCGCATGTGAATTATGTGCGCCCGCACTTCGCGCAGCAGATCGGCCAGTCCCTCCGGATTCCCAACATCTCTGAGTTTGGCTTTGAAGCCGATCGCCCGGAACCCGGCAGTACGCGGCTGCGTCAAGAAAGCTCTTACCCATCCTAGTTGGCGGGCCGCATCACTCTCACCGCCCTGGGCACCGAAACCCTCGCCGACGGCATGTATTTCGTCATGCGAAGCGAGGGCCTCGGTGACATAGGTACTGCCCGTCCTGCCTGTGAACAGCAGAACGAACGGCGTGGCCCGGTCGGGAGACTCAGACATGTGAACTGCCCTGAATCATGCCTGCTGGCACCGCCGCTTCAGTCACCACGGCGACTCCATAACCGTCGAAGGTGACCGTCCCGTTATAGGTCGCCTGCGCTAACCTGTTGCCGGTCCCTTCGTCGATCTTCAGCAGGGTGCAAGAGTCCGATAACTGTGTGGCCAACTCGGACAACGCATACGTCGCGTGCCTGCCCGCACGATGAACGATCAGGGCGCTGCGTCGTCCATCGTCAGCGCGCGCGACTGCGACATCCAGCGCCGGGTCTCCAGAATCCCAGGCCGGAAACGAGACCCAGTCGCCATATCGAAGGTATTGGGCGCATAGTCTCTTGGCGTGGTAGACTGGGGCCGGTTCTCCCTCCTTGTTCATCATGCCGTAACCGCCATAATCCTCGGTCCCCGTCCAGAACATCTCGACGTCTGCGCCACCACGGATCAGATGGAGAATGGAGGATACGTAGAAAGCCCCTGAGAAGATGGTTTCATTGAACCGCTGACGCACTTCGGTCCAGTAGTGCGAGTGCGTGTTCAGCTCTCCGCAGATGTTGAGGATACTGCGCCCTCTCAGGAGGCGACCAATCGACCTCGCGCGACTCTCGTATTCCGCGGTCTGCGACATCAGGAGGGCGAAATGGGTACCGCTGTCGCCGGGAGCTCCTGCCTCACCGTGATCGCGCCAGTCACCGTAGTGATGCCAGTCGACAAACGAGATCAGGTCGTTATCGATTTCATTCACGAATCGCCAGACCCAGTCCATCCAAAAGGGCTTGAAGCCTTCTACGGCAGGGCCGCCGATCAAGGCCTTACGCTCGCCCAGGTGAGGCCCCAGCCAGCGCAGTACTCCGTGCGCCACTTCAATGTAGATTCGGCGATACTGCTCAAAGGAAAGACCACCACCGATCCAGGTACTGTTCGGCTCGTTCCAGACGCACCAGAGCCAATCGCGGACGTTCTCGCCTCCCCACTGCTCGATGCAGCCCCAGACCACATCAGAGCACTGCTCTGCAAACCACCGAATCGCCCGAGGATCGTCAACGGGACGATGGAACTTCGCGAACGTTATCATGGGGACAGCTCCTACGTTGAGCACGGCTTCAACGTAGGAAACGAACAGGGGCCAGTTCTCGACGGGATCAGGTCCCCCTTTATCGAAGAGAAAAAGGCGAATCATGCCGGTGTCGATTGCGCGCAGCCGCGACTGGATCAGGTCGCGGTGCGTTCCTGCGGCAAAGTCCCAACACTGATCTGCCTGGTTGACGCCGTAGAGAAGCCTCATGCGCATTTCGCCCGGTTCCACGCCCGGGCCTCCAGCTGCGTCCGCACGTCGATCGTCGTTCACGCCGGCACCTGACTCGAAGCAGCCGGGGCCGGGGCCTCCAGCATCTCCATGATTTGCTGAAGGCGCGCCTCGTACGAGTACCGCTGGGCCGCGATCGTTCTCAGGTTCTGCACCAGTTCCTGGTAGTAATTCGGTCGATCCAGTATGTCTGCGATCTTCTCGGAAGGTTTCTCACCTGCGACCAGGTCCAGAGCCACTTCGCCATAGGTGTCCTGCACGAAGCCTGGCTCCTGCATTAAGAGTTTAATCGCGTTTGCCGCCAACGACTCGAACGTGCGGCACGTCACGAGCTGGAGCTCATCGAACAGAGGCCGGTAGATCACCGGCGTGAAGACGCCCCGCCCCATCATGGAAACCACCTCATCGAACCGGACCGGCGGGTGCACTTCCACGCCCAGCGCATCGAGGTAGGCCGGGTCTGAGTAATAGGCGTCCTCGATCAGCGAAGGGTTGGCCCACGGAGCCGGCGTGTCCCAGCCGTTGCCTACAAGGAGGATGCGACCCACGGCATCTTGCACCGTCTCGACAGCCTCCAGCACCTGTTTCAGGCCGCGCCAGCGGAACCAGTTGTTTCCCACGTAGCTCATCCCGAACTGCTTGCCGCTGAAGTCGAGCGGCACCTCCCAGGCCGGGTTGTAGGCGTGGAAGAAGAAGGTCCCCACGTTGGGCCGAAGCGGACGCAACGTGGGTTGGAAGATCTTGTCCGTCAGGCTGTCGCATACCTCGATCCACCGCCGGCTCGTTTCGGCATTCGGGTGGTTGTAGTCGCCGAGGACGCTGATCGCGTCGTTGTATTTGCCGTCGCAGTCTATGACCACGCGCTGCTCGCGGGGCACTCTGGCCGCGAGTCTCAGAAGATCGAGGTTGTCGCCGTACTGGAGATCCGTGGTCCACTCGAAGATGAAGATGACGGCATCGGTTCCGCTCACGTCGAGGGAATGATGGAAAGGAGCCTGAGATCGTGGCGGGCCGTACAGAGCGACCTCGTGACCCAGGGCCCGGCCCACTTCCGCGTAGGCGTGCATGTCCTGCGCGCTTCCGCGATCCGCAATCACGTGGTGAACGAAGAGGAGTCGCATCGGTTCAGCTCTCCACGATTTCTATCAGCTCTTCAATCCGTGATCGGAAGGAGTGCTTCTCTGCCAGGTGAGACCGCACGCCCTCCACGATATCCGCGTAGTACTCCGGCCGATCCAGCACATCCAGGATCTGATCCGACGCATCTTCGCCCAGGACGAGCTCCTCGGCGCCCTCGCCGTAGATTTCGCGCACGTACTGTTCGTCCAGGTTGAACAGTGGAATCGTGTTCGCCGCTGGAGTCTCGAACAGGCGGGGGTTGACGAGTTGGAAATGGTTGAATGTGGGTCGGACGAGAACCGGGTTGAATACGCCCTTGCTCATCGTCGGAAGCACTTCCTCGATCGGAACGGCCGCGCCAACCTCGACGCCCAGGCCTGCCAGGTAGGCAGGATCCGTGAAATAGGCGGCGTTGCGGAAAGACTCCTCTACCCACCAGGGCGCCTCCTCCCAACCGTGACCGACCAGCCCGATGCGCCCGACGCTGTCGCGGATCGGCTCGATCGCCGATAGCACCCTCACGAGCGCTTTCCAGCGGAACCAGTTGCTGCCGACATAGAACATGTCGAACTCTTTGGCGCCGAAATCGAGCGGCAACGCCCATTTCGGATCGTAGCCGTGAAACAGGAAGCTGTCGACGTTATCCGGTTCGGGATGAAGGGTCGGCTGATAGATCTTGTCGGCGATCCAGTCGTACAGCTCGCGCCTTTTCCGGCAGTCCTCCTCCGCTGGATGGTTGTAATCACCGTCCACTCGGACGGGCCGGTTGTACATCCCGTCGTCATCGATCACGACTCGGCGCTCTCGTGCGGAGCGCGCCACCGGCCCCTCGAGGTCGAGCGGCTCGTGGTTGTGCAGATAGATGTTCCACTCGAGCACGAAGACGAGCCCATCGGCTGCCTCCACGTCGAGAGAGCACTGAAAGCGAGAATCGGGATCCTCGGGCGCGTAGAGGACGACCTCGTGTCCCAACTCCTCGGCCGCCCGGGCATAGTTGAAGATGGTCTGGGCACTGCCGGCGTCTTCGACCTTCCAGTAGACGAACATCAGCCGCACGCTGCACCCCCGCTGGTCTTGTCCTCGATCCCGTCTCCGCCGTTCATGATCTCGACCAGCTCGAGGAGGCGCGCCTTGTAGGAGTAGCGCTCTCTCAGGCGCGTCCGGACATCCTCGACGATCGACAGGTAATGTTCTGGACGACAGACGAAATCGAGGATCTTCTGTTCTGGTTGTGTCTCCGGGAGCACGAGCTCGACGGCCGGCTCGCCGTAAATCTCGCGCACGTGATCTTCGTCCAGACCGAGCAGCGCGATCGTGTTGGCGGCCATGGTCTCGTATGTCCGGCAGGTCACCATCCCAAGGTCATCGAACAGCGGCCGGTATACGACGGGTGAGAACACGCCCTGGCTCATCGTATCGATCACGTCGTCGAACCGGACCGGTGGCATGACCTCGACCCCGAGGTGCTCCAGGTACTCGCGGTCCGTGAAGTACGCCTCCTCGGCCTCGATGGGGCCTCCCCAGTCGGGCCTGTCCCAGCCTTGACCCACCAGACCGATGCGCCCGACCTGATCGCGCACTGGAGCCACTGCGTCGAGCACCCTTCGGATGCGGCGCCACCGGAACCAGTTGTTTCCCACGTAGACCATACCGAACGGTTTCGAGTCCGGCTCCAGGGGCACCTCCCACTCTGGATTGTAGGCGTGGAAGAAGAAGGGTCGGACGTTGGGCCGCAGCGGATGATGCGTGGGCTGGAAAATCCTGTCGGACAGGCTGTCACAAACTTCCACCCACTCGTGGCTCGCACCGTCGTCCGGGTGGTTGACGTCTCCCTCCACACTGATCGCATCGTTGTACTTGCCGCCGCAGTCAATGACGATCCGCCGCTCCCTGGGCACGCGTCCCAGCATCCTCAGCAGTCCGGCTTTCTCCCCGTACGCCAGGCGGGTGGTGAACTCGAAGATGAATACGACCGCATCGTCGGGTCCCACATCGAGGGAGTAGTTGAACGCCTCGTGGCTCGGCGGCCCGTAGAGCACGACCTCGTGACCGAGCCCTCGGGCGACCTCGGCGTAGTTGTGGAGGTCCTGCGCGCTACCGTGATTATCGAACGCCCAGTTCACGAAGACGAAGCGCATGGGTCGCCCTTCTACTCCATCACGATGTCGACCAGATCGCGGATCCTGGCCTTGTATGAATGCTGCTGGCGCAAGTGGCAGCGGATCTCTTCTATGACGTCCCTGTAATGGCCTGGCCGCTCGAAGAAATCCCTGATCTTGCCCTCAGGTTCTTCCTCCGGGAGCCGGAGCTCCTGGGCCGACGATCCGTAGATCTCTTCAACGTAGTCAGACCCCAGGCCGAACAGCGGAATCGTTGCCGCGCCGGGAGTCTCGAAGGTGCGACATGTAACCAGGCTGAGTTCCTCGAACAGGGGGCGGTAGATGACCGGGTTGAACACTGCTCGGCTCATCCAGCCGATCACCTGATCGGAGGGAATTGGCTGCACCACCTCCAATCCCATATGCCGCATGTACTCCTTGTCGGTGAAGTAGGCGTCCTCCATCTGCATCGGCTTGGCCCATTTCGGCATCTCGTCCCAACCGTGTCCGACGACCACCATGCGACCGACGCGATCGCGCACGGGCTCCACCGCTCTCAGGACGCGAAGCATCGGAGGCCAACGGAACTTGCTGTGGCCCACGTACACCATGCCGAAATCCTTATCGCTCCGGTTCAGCGGTTTCTCCCACGCCGGATCGTACGCGTGGAACAGGAAGGTGCTGACGTTCTCCTTTCGCGGGTGAAACGTGGGCTGGCAGATCTTGTCCGACAGACTCTCGCATATCTGCATCCAGGCACTACTGGATTCAGCATCACGGTGGTTGTAATCACCTTGCACTTCGAGGCGCTCGTTGTACGCGCCATCGCAATCGATCACGACGCGTCTCTCCCGCGGCACTCCTCCGATCAGGCGAGTCAGGTCCAAGGTATCGCCGTAACGAAGCTCGGTCGTCCACTCGAAGATGAACACGACGGCGTCGGCGGACGCGACATCCGCGGAGAGATTGAAAGGCGAGCCTGGACTCGGGGGACCGTACAGACGCACCTCGTGACCCAGCTCCCGGGCCGCCAGCACGTAGTTGCGCATGTCCTGAGCACTCCCTGCGTCCTCCATGATGTAGTAGACGAAGTTCAGCCGCATCGGATCGCTCAGCTCTCGATGATCTCGATCAACTCGCGCAGCCTGGTTGCATGCGAGTGGTTCGACGCCAGGTGCTCCTGTATCTCGCTCACCACATCGGCGTAATGCTCGGGACGGTTCATGATGTCCGCGATCCTGTCCGTGCCCCGTCCTCGAAGGACGAGCTCCTTGCCGGCTTCTCCGTAGATCTCGGCGACGTGATCCGCGTCCACCGCGAACAGCGGAACCGTACCGGCAGCGGGAGTCTCGAAGTACCGGGGCGTGACGAGCCTCATGTGCTCGAACGTGGGGCGAGTCAGGATCGGGTTGAACCGCGCTTTGCCCATCCAGTCGATCACATCTTCGAACGGAACCGGCGGCAGTATTTCGACCCCCTGTCTGTCCAGGTAGTCCGAGTCCGACACGTAGGCCGCCTCGAGCCCGAGCGGTTCGGCCCACCAGGGCTGAGAGTCCCAGCCGTACCCGACCAGTCCGATCCGGCCCACCTGATCACGGATGGGCTGTACCGCGTCGAGCACTTCCTGCATACCGTCCCACCGGAATTTGCAGTGACCGACGTACAGCATGCCGAATTCGTGGCGAGCCGGGTCGAAGTCAGCAGACCATCGCGGATTGTAGGCGTAGAAGAGAAAGGGTCGCACGTTCTGACGCAGAGGACGAAGCGTGGGCTGGCAGATCTTGTCCGTCAGCGCCTCGCAAAACTCCGTCCAGCGTCGGCTCGACTCCACATCCGGGTGATTGAAGTCACCGTCCAGATTGATGACATCGTTGTAATTGCCATCCCCATCGAGGATTACCCGGCGACCGCGGGGGATCCTGCCGAATATCCGCGCCAGGTGAAGCGAGTCCGCGAAGCGGATCTCCGTCGTCCATTCGAAGATGAACACCACGGCATCGGCAGACTCGATGTTGGTCGTGTAGTTCAGCGGAATCATGGGATTCGGCGGCCCGTACACGGCGACATGATGGCCCATCGCCTCGGCAGCCTCCGTATAACCCTGGATCACGAGACCGCTGCCCTGGTTCTCGAAGGCGTAGTAGACGAAGAGGATCTTCATCGACTGCCCGACATGAACTGACGGTCCGCCGCCGAGGCCTCGAGCGTCGTGACCAGCTCGCGAATCCTCTGACGATAGGAGTGGTGCTCCTCGAGGTGGCACCGAACCGTCTCGACGATCTCGCGATAGCTATCCGGTCGCGCTAGGACGTCCAGGATCTTCTCTCCGACGGAATCGTCCAGCGCGAGGTGCCGGCCAGCAGGCCCATAGACCGCTTCGGCTTGATCGGCTTCCATCAACAGGAGAGGAACGGTGTCCGCGCAGAACACCTCGAAGTATTTCGACGTCAGCAGCTTCAGATGCCGAAGGAGCGGCCGTTGGCTCATGAGGTTGATCCGGCCCTGGCTCATGGAGGGAATGACGTCGGTGTACGGAACGGGAGGCTCTACCCTGATCCCGAGGCGCTCGAGCAAGGCCGGATCCGCCTGGAATGCGGCGGCAAGCCGGGGATCGCTGGCCGGAGGTGGGGAGCCGTTCCACCATGAACCGATGAAGCGTATTCCGTCGAGCGACGGGCGGATCTGCTCCAGCGCCGGCAGAACAAGACTGTCGATCTCGCGCCAACGCCACCAGTTGTGGGCGAGATGGACGATGTCGAATCTCTTCTCTGACTTGTGCTCCTCACGCGCCGTCGAACCAGGATCGTAACCGTAGAAGAGAAGAGACCGTACGGACTGAGTTCGGGGCTCAACCGTAGGCTGGAACACGCGATCCGAGATGAGGTCGTAGTGCTCGAGCCAGCTCCTACGATCCAACTCGGTGGCGTGATTGCGATCGTAGCCATCGACGGAAACCAACGCGTTGTACATGCCGTCCGTATCCAGGATGGAGCGACGGTCGCGCTCAACGCTTGAGAGAAGCCGCGGCATCCTGAGGGCGCTCATCCAGCACAGTCCAGACTCCACGATGAACACGAACTGATCGAAAGCTTCGAGATCAGTGGAAAAACGGATTTCGGGAAGGCGCGGGTCCGGTCGGCCGTGGAGGGCTACAGTATGACCCTCTTCGTCCCCGGCACGCACGTAATTGGCCACCGCGTGGATGCTCCCCGCGTTATGCCGCTTCTCCATGAGAAAGAGGATCTTCATTGCTGGATGGCCTGTCTGAGCCTGCCCGGAGTGGGCCTAGCTGTCGAGCAAACCGAGCAAGTGTTCGAAGCGCCGCTCGTGGCTGTGGTGCTCGGCGAGATGTTGGCGCGTCTCAAGCACTGCATGCCAATACTCCTCCGGTCGGCACATCATGTCTTCCATCCGTCCGGCCACGTCGTCCCCGGGTACCAGAGCCAGCGCGGCATCTCCGTAAATCTGCCGGACAAAAGCTTCGGGTAGCATCAGGAGGGGGATGGTATCGGCACAGAAGGTCTCGAAGGTGCGGTTGGAAACCAGACCGAGCTCTCTGAACAGTGGCCGATGAAACACGGGGCAGAATCTCGACCGGCCAACGAACTCGATCACCTCGTCGAACGGAATGGCCCAGCGTGTCTCCACCCCGAGCTGCTCGAGCAGCTCGGGATCAACATCGGCACCCTTGAGCCCGTGCTCTATCGCCCACTCCGGTTGCTTGTTCCAGTCCCATCCGGCCAGGCAGACGGGACCGAGCTCCTCACGGAGGGGGGCCACCGCCTCCAGGAAGGGTCTCAGTTGCGTCCAGCGCTGCCAGTTGTTGCCCACGTACGCCACCCCATATTCCTTGGCCGTATCGGTCATTCCCGCCCAGGCCTTGGCGGCCTCGCCGGCCGAGCTCCTCACAGGTGAAAGCGCTGCCGGATTGTACGCGTGGAAGAGGAAGGAGGTGACATCCTCTCGGCGCGGGCTCAGCGTCGGCTGGAGGACCTTGTCGGACACCGCCTGAAATCCCTCCACCCACTCCCAACCCTGGTGTCCATCCAACCTCTCCAGGTGGTTGAAGTCATGTTCGACCCGGATCGTCTCGTTGTATCGGCCCAGGCAGTCGATGATGATCCGGCGCTCCTTCGGCATGTGATCCAGCAGCCGTGCCAGATACGGGAGATCGGGGAAATCCGAGGCGTCATACACGACGAAGATCGCGTAATCGAAGCTCTCGACATCGAGGGAGCATGGCACCGACGGCTCGGAGAGTTGCTCCCCGAAGATGGCTACTTCATGGCCGAGATCCCGGCCAACTTCGACGTACCTCGTGATCGTGCTCACGGCACGGGCAAACCGATCCATTCTGGACACGAGCAACAGGTTCAACGGTCTCCTCCACGAGCGGGAATAGATCGTCTTGTGGGACGGATCGAAATCAGTTACAAACAGGATCCTCAAGTAGCCACCGCCGCATTCCGCGTCGTCCTACGACGCAGTGAGGGTGGGGCGTCGGTTGGCCGCCGTATGCTCCTCGCGGGCCCAGCGCACCGTCTCGGCGAGCCCGTCTTCGAACGCAACGCCGGGGCGCCACCTGAGCGCAGTGCTTGCCCGAGCGACGTCGGCCTCCACGCGGGCCTGCTCCCCAGGACGCTTCGGCCTGTACTGGATATCGTAATCCTCACGGGTACGGCCGAACGAAGCCAGGACAGCATCCACCAGCTGGTTCACTGAGATCTGCCTTCCGCTGCCCAGGTTGAAGACCTGACCGCGTGTCGTTGGACTGCCCAAAGAGAGCGCCCAGGCATCCACGATGTCGCTGACGTAGACGAAGTCACGCGTTTGCTCTCCATCGCCGAAGACGGTAATCGGCTCACCCCGGAGGAGGTTGCCGATGAAGATCCCCAAGACCCCCTGGTACGGATTATCTAGTGCCTGCCGGGGACCGTATACGGTGTACATGCGGAGAGTCGTGACGGAGAAATCGAACGTGAGATCCGGCCTCTGTGCCGTGGCGTGTACATAGCGCTCGGCGGCGTACTTTGTAATCGCGTAATAGGAACTCGGGCTACAGGGGGTCTCCTCAGCTGTGGGCAGCACTTCCGTCTCGCCGTAGACTGTCATCGAGCTCGCGTAGAGCAGACGTGGCACTCTGTGGCGCATGCACTGCTGCAAGACGCTGACAGTGCCCTGCGTATTCGTTCGCAGGTCGGTAAATGGGTCCGAAAACGACCCGATCATCGATACCTGGCCCGCGATGTGGCACACCGCGTCCAAACCTGTGGCGAAGGCCAGCTCGAGATCTTCGGCCCTGACCACATCACCCCTGATGTATTCGGCCATTTCCGGCACGTTCTCGGGTCGGCCGGTCGACTCGTTGTCGATGATGAGTACCTCGTGACCATCCTCGAGCAGCCTGTCGGCAACGTGCGAGCCGATAAAGCCGGCGCCACCGGTCACGAGGACCCTCATGTGACGACTGCCTCGCGGACGGGAAGCTCCGGGGCCGGCGTCGGCGGAACGGTCCGTCCGAGTGTGGCGATCCATTCCCACAGGAACTCAATACCGGCTTCCATTTCCACCGATGGGCTCCAGTCCATTACCCGATCAGCTTTGCGTATGTCGCTGACATAGCACGGCTGGTCTCCGGCGCGCCATTCGTCGTACGAGACGGGCACGTGGTTGCCCTTGAAGCGAGCGATGAGGTCGCCAAATTCGCTCCAGACCGAGAGCGTCCTGGCGGGCCCACCACCGATATTGAAAACCTCTCCGGCCGTGGCGTCGATCTTCTCGACCGCCAGCCGGAATGCTCGCACGAGGTCTTCTACGTAGAGAACGTCGCGGACCTGCTTGCCATCCCCGTAGATGGTGATAGGCTGGCCCCGCGCGGCGCACCTCTTGAAGTCGGCCAGCTAACCCTGATCCGCCTTCCCGAATTGCCGCGGCCCGTATATGCAACTCATCCGAAAGACGACC
>JBDHBK010000015.1:0-21467 GCA_039592635.1 Gemmatimonadota bacterium | reverse complement strand
CCAGGGCGTGCGTAGCGCAGCTCAGGCAGGGGTCGTAGGCGCGGATCGCCACCTCGACGTGATTCAGAAGCCCTTCGGTGATCTCGCGACCCGAGAGGTACTTCTTCGCGACGCCTTCGACCGCGCGGTTCATGGGCTCGTTGTTGCTGGTGGTCGAGACGATCAGGTTCGCCATCACCACCTGATCATTGTCATCCACGATGTAGTGGTGGAACAGCGTCCCGCGCGGCGCCTCGATGATCCCCACGGTCTCGTTACGGCGCTCGCCTTTCACCACCAGGTCCTTGCCCTGAAGGTCCGGATCGTGGAGCAGTTCCTCGATCTTCTCGATCGAATGAAGCGTTTCGATCATCCGTGTCCAATGGTAGGCAAGCGTCACGTTGTTCGGCTTGCCGCCGGTGACAGCCATGAACTCCTGCCGTGCGGCCTCGGCCTCGGGCGTATCGATGAAGTCGCATGCGTTGACCCTGGCCAGCGGGCCCACCCGATACCAGCCGTCTTCCGGACCGATGGACTTGATGAACGGGAACTTCATGTACGACCAGGGCTTCACTTCCTCGGCGATGTAGTCCGAGTACGCCTGGTTGTCGACGTGATCGAAGATCGTGTCGCCGTCCGCCGTGATCGCCCTCAACCCGCCGTCGTACAGGTCCATCGCTCCGTCGGCCCTGACGATGCTCATGTGATTCGACTCGAACGAGCCAAATCCGAGGGCCATTTCCAGGTTATCGACCGTGTAGTCGCGAGCGATCTTCACGGCCGCCCGGGCCCAGATCTTCATCTGGTCCAGGTCCACGAGAAGCTCGTCACGTTCGGCGATCGACAGGTTCTTGTTGATGCCGCCGGGGATTGCACCGGTTCCGTGGATCTTCTTGCCGGCGGTCATCCGGATGATCTCCTGGCCGTACTTCCGCATCATGATCCCCTGCTTTCCGAGCTCGGGGAAGTTGCCGGCGACGGCGATCACGTTGCGGACCGCGGCGTCGGCCCCGAACCCGAACAACAGGTCCGGCGAGGCCAGGTGGAAGAAGTGCAGGGAGTGCGACTGGAACATCTGCCCGTAGTGCATCAGTCGCCGCATCTTCTCGGCGGTGGGCGTGAGGTTCTCGCCTCCCACGATGCGATCCATCGCCTTGGCCGCGGCCAGGTGATGGCTCACGGGGCAGATTCCGCACAGTCGCTGAACGGCGACCGGCATCTCCCAGAAGGGCCGCCCCTGGATGAAGCGTTCGAATCCGCGGAATTCCACGATATGGAGTCTCGCGCGCTGGACCTGTCCAGCTTCGTCGAGAAGGATCGTCACCTTCCCGTGACCTTCCACGCGGGTCACGGGCTCTATGACTACTTTCCGGGTCGTCGTCGTTGACACCTGGACCTCCCGGTCAATCGTACTTGATGAGTGAATAAGGAAGCTCCACCGGCTCGTCGCTGAGCAGGGCCGTGAGCGCGGCCCACAGCGTGTCGGCGGAGGGCGGGCAGCCCGGCAGGTGGTAGTCGATTTTCACCACCTCGTGCGCCGGGTACACCCGGTCGAGCAGGAGCGGAATATCCTCGCTCGACGGGATTTCGCCGCTCGGGTTGTAGACCGTGGGGCCATCCACGTATGCCTCCCGCAAGCATTCCTCCAGGGGCACGAAGTTCCGCATCGCCGGGATGCCGCCCATGGTGGCGCAGTCTCCCACCGAGACGAGGATGTCACACTGCTTCCTGAAGTCGCGAAGCACGTGCACGTTCTCCTCGTTGCAGCACCCGCCCTCGATCAGGCCGATGGCGCAATGCTCCTGGATCTCCTTGAAGTCGTCGATGGGAGACTTGTCGAAGTCCACCAGCTCGGCGAGCGTGAGGATTCGATCGTCGATGTCGAGAAGAGACATGTGGCAGCCAAAACAGCCAGCCAGCGACGTCGTTGCCACGCGTGGCTTGGCGACCGTCCCCGAACCCGAACCCATCTTTGTCGTGCTCATGATCCCACCTCCGCGGGCTCGTCCGCGGCGCGGCCCTCGATATCCGAACCGATCGGCTCGTGGTCGTAGAGCCGCTCTCCGATCGGAACTTCGTACGCTCCGCGTTTCCGCATCAGGGCCCCGACCGGGCAGACGTCCAGCGCGGCGTCCGTAACGTCGAGGTCGGTATCCCTGAGCCGCGCCGTCGCGTTGACGGACAGCTTCTTGTGCGGTCCGCGGTGCTTGAACTGGAAGACCTGCTTCCCGTCCAGGTCTCGCGACGCCCGCACGCAGCGCGCACAAAGGATGCAGCGATTCCGGTCCACGATGACGTCGGGGTGAGACCCGTCCACCTCCCGTGGGAACCAGTGGTAGGGGAAGCGCGGCGCCGTAACGCCGAACCGGTAGGCCAGCGCCTGCAGCTCGCAATGCCCGCTCTTCTCGCAGACCATGCAGAAGTGATTGCCCTCGACGAACAGCATCTCGATGAGGGCCTTCCGGTGCTCCAGCATCTCGTCCGTCTCGTTCTCGACGACCATCCCCGGGGACACCGGTTGGTAGCACGCTGACGCCGGTCTGCCGTTCGCAATCACCGTGCACATCCGGCAGCTTCCGTGAGGTGGAAGACCGGGCAGGTGACACAGGCGCGGGATGTAGACGCCCGCATCATCCGCTGCCTCGATGACCGTCTGACCCGCTCGGGCCGCGATCTCGACTCCGTCTATGTAAATGGTGAAATCACTCATCGTTGTCTCTCCAGCCAGCCGGCGTGAGCCGGTCGTCTTGCGGAGCTTGAGTGCCCGCGGCGGTGAGCCCGGCGAGAGCCGTGGCCTCCTGTACGGCCCGGTCGAGGTCGAAAGACCGACGCCGGCCGTCCGGCGCCTCGGCCACCCGGTCCTCGTACAGATGACGGAAGTTCTTGAGGCTGCTCAGAATCGGGTTCGGCGAGGTTTGCCCCAGGCCGCAGCGGCTTGTCTTCTTAACCGTATCGCCCAGGATCTCCAGGTTCTCGAGGTCCTGCGGCTCGGCCCCGCCCGAGCGGACCCTCTGCAGCGTCTCGCGAAGCAGCACGTTGCCCACGCGGCAGGGGGTGCAGTAGCCGCAGCTCTCCTCGACGAAGAAGTCCATGAAGTTCTCGACGATCTCGAGCAGGTCGCGGTCTGGACCGAACACCATCATCGAACCGCCGGTCGGCAGATCGTCGAAGCAGATCTGTCGGTCGAAGTCGCCTTCGCCGACCATCTGACCGCTCGGCCCACCGACCTGGACGGCAACCGGTTCTTCGGCTCCGCAGAGCTCCAGGACCTCGCCCAGGGTCACGCCGAAGGGTACCTCGTACACTCCAGGGCGAAGGCAATCGCCTGAGATGCTTAGGAGCTTCGTGCCGGCGCTCTGTCGGGTCCCGTATTCACAGAACGTCGCGGGGCCCTCTTCCATGATCTTCGTCACGCAGCACAGCGTCTCGACATTGTTCACGATCGTCGGGAAGCCCCGGTAGCCCTCGACGGCGGGGAAGGGCGGCCGGTTCCAGGGATCACCCCGGCCCCCGAGGCAGGAGGCGATCAAAGCCGTCTCTTCGCCGCACACATAGGCACCCGCACCCATCTGGATCCGGATGTCGAAGTCGAACTTCTGCCTACCGAGGACGTTCTCGCCCAGCAGGCCATCTTCGCGCCTCTGCTGGAGCTGGGCTTCGAGGAAGGGACGCAGGTACTTGTACTCGGCGCGCAGGTACAGAATGCCGTGGGCCGCGCCGATCGCGTATCCGGCGATTGTCATCCCCGCAAACAACCGATCCGATCGCTCGGTGAGCAGCACCCGGTCCTTGAACGTTCCGGGCTCGCCTTCGTCGGCGTTGCAGATCACGTACTTCGAATCCCCCGGCGCGTTGCGGGCGAACTCCCATTTCATCCCGGCCGGAAAACCCGCGCCGCCCCGTCCACGGAGACGGGCCGTCTTGATCGCCCGGATGACCTCTTTCGGACTGATCGAGAGCGCCTTGTGGACGGCCTCACCCCTGTTGTACGGGGTGTAAAGGATCGCTCCCACACCACGGGCGTTGTTGCGGACCATGGAGTGGATCAGCGGGTGAGCGTTGTTGCCGTCCCCTTCCTTGTGCACCAGGCGCTTCGGGTTCATGTGCCGCCTGAGTTCGCGCACGATCTCCCTGGCCTTGTCGCTCGAAAGGTGCGTGACCGGCACGTCGTTGATCAGCGCGCCCGGGGCCTGGTCCGACAGCCCGATGCACGCCGTCGTCTCGAGAGTGAAGGCCCCGTCTTCCGTGGTCTCGCCGGGCTGGATCCCCAGCTCATCCGAGAAGGCGTCGAGGACCCGCTGAAAACCCGCCATGCGATCCGGGACGTCGTCGCACACACGGATGACGACTTTGCCCTTCTGTTCGCTGGACAGGAAAGAATAGAAGGAAACACAACTCTCAACGTCGGCCAGGGTCGCGCCCGTCTCCTGGGTGATAGCCTCCACTGCCTGTTCTGAAACGCACCCGAACTCGGCCTGCACCGCCCGCGTGATATCCATCATGCGACCGGCATCCGAGCTGTATTCCCGGCAGATGGCGCCAACGCGCGCCGCCAAGTCTTCGCTCATGTCTTGCCTCGACTGCTGTCGATGCCTGGGTTGTGAGCGGGGACCGGAGTTGCCCCGCGGTTGACGGGATGGAATTGCAAGGAAAGCGCCACGGGCGGGAGTCCTAAGTAGTACTACAGAGGCCGGCAACCGGGCATACTTATGCACCTTTACGAGAGGGCCGTGAAGTAGCATTCCTGCCCGCTCGAGCGACCAAACGGTGACGCGGGACATAGTGTCTCTGGTTGCCCGTTTGCGCCCCTTGAAATCCACTCCGGGTCGTGAGTCGAGGCACGCGAGGCGGTAGCGGCCCGGGTTACAACGTGGTATCGTTTCCTCCGCTTGAGATGCAGTGAATTCACACTTCGGATGCCTGTCCGGGGAGATACTCGGGATGCTCCACAAGAGGCCTGTACACCATATCCGTCGCCGTCGGGCGCTGTTTCTTCAAGCGCTCTTCGCCGCTACCGCCATCGCAGTCGGAGTGGGGGCATGTTCGCCTGCCGCTGAGACGCCGGATGACGAGGCGCAACTCGCGTTCTTCGACAGCCTGCTGGCCGATCTCGGCGGGCCGCAGACGGAAGACCTCAGCCGCGCCCAGCGCTGGAAGCTGATCGCCTCGGTGGGCACCGGTCTTCCGCCCGCGAGCTACAGACTGGAAGACCTTCCCGAGCAGGGCTCCCGCGCCGTCGGCCTGCAGCAGGCCTATTGCCTCCAGTGCCACGGACTATCGAGCCCGAGGATGCACAGCTCGGAAGAGTGGCCGATCCTGGTGCGCCGGATGCTGATGCGGGGCGCTGCTCTGGGCAGTCGACTTGGCGGGCCGCGGACCGAGGGAATGGTCGACGGCATGCTGATGGCGGGGCTGAGGACAGCCCAGCTTCCTCCGGCGGAGGACGTGGACTCGCTGGTCGCGTACTTCCAGAGGAACGCGTTCCCGGCGGCGGCCGAGTCCGAGATTCCCGACACTCCCGATGCGGCGCTGTATGTAGAAAGATGTTCCGGGTGTCACAGCACTCCGTCGCCGGCTGCGCACCCGGCGGACGAGGTCCAGGCACTCGTGGCCCGAATGAGCGCAATGAGAGCCATGCTGGGCATGGAGCAGATTGCAGCGGAAGAGCAAGCACGACTTGTTGCATTCATGCAACAGTCGGCCCCATAATCCCCCCGAGACACGTGCATTCCTGACCGGACGGCCGCGGTAACGAGCGGCTGTCCGGGCCCTTACGCGCCTCACCGATTCTGTTGGACCCCCGGCACGTTGCCGTGGCAAGGTTCCTGCACCTGTTCATCACCGACGGTTACCGGCCACTTCGCCGGTGGAATCAGGGACACGAGAGAGCGAGGCTCCTCATGTTGAAGCGTAAAGCCTTTCTCCCGATTGCAGCCGCGACGCTGCTGATCGCGGTGGCGCCCGATACAGCGCTCGGCCAGCGGAACCCCAGGTGGGGCAACGGTGGCATCGAGTTCAACGCGCACGTCGGACTGCTCAACGACGAGCCGGAGTTCAACCCCGGTGACACGGGAGGGGACCTGATCCGCCGGGACGCCGTCGTCGGCGGCCGGATCTATGGCGTGTTTCCCTGGCGGGGATTCGTGGGGTTCGAGGTGCAGAACTCGCTGCAGCGTCTCGCCCTTCCCAACTCCACGCCGAACATGCAGACCTGGTGGCTCACGGGCGTGATCGGATACAACTTCCAGTTCGGTCAGAACTTCCAGTTGTTCCCGGTGTTCGGGGTGGGATCGGCTCGCTTCGACGTGGATGGCGTCGGCGCGGACGGCCAGGAACTGGCACCCGAGACGAACTTCGCCCTCAGCTACGGTGTCGGGGCGAAGTACTACGTCTGGAACAATGTGGCGGTGCGGGCTGACATCCGGCAGCATCACGTCCCGAACGCTCTCGTGGACACGCGGAAGGCCGGAACGGGACAAGACCAGGTTCCCGAGGCCGACCTCTACATGAACGAGCTCAGCATCGGGGTCTCCTACTTCCTCGGCGGGCCGAAGGACTCGGACAAGGACGGCGTGTACAACCGCGGCGACCTGTGTCCGGACACCCCGGCTGGCGTGATCGTCGATGATGACGGCTGTCCGATGGACTCGGATCTCGACGGGGTGCCCGACGGGTGGGACCAGTGCCCCAACACGCCGCGTGGCGCCACGGTGGACGAGAACGGCTGTCCGTGGGATGAGGACCTGGACATGGTCCTGAACGGGCTCGACAAGTGCCCGGAGACTCCGCCGGGGGCCCTGGTCGACGTCGACGGCTGTCCGTTCGACACCGACAACGACGGCTACCTGGACGGGATCGATCGCTGCCCGGACACTCCGGCTGGCGCGGTGGTGGACGACACGGGGTGCAGCGAGATTCAGGAGGGAATCCAGGAGGGCCTTCTGGTCGTGCACAACGTGTACTTCGACTTCAACGAAGACACGTTGAGGCCCGAGTCACTGCCGATCCTGTACGAAGTGGGACTGGCCTTGCTCCAGAGGCCTGGGATCAAATTCGAGATCCAGGGCCACACCGACGCGATCGCCTCGATGGACTACAACCAGGAGCTGAGCGAGCGGCGTGCGTACACGGTGCTCAATTACCTGACCGAGAACTTCCCCGAACTCGACCGTTCCCTGCTTTCGGCGGTCGGCATGGGTGAGAACAGGCCGAGGGCGACGAACGAGACGCCGGAGGGCCGGCAGGAGAACCGGCGCGTGGAGTTCCACGAGATCGACTGATCTTCGCGCGCACCGGTCTGACCCACAAAGGAAAGCCGGCCGGGCACAACCCGGCCGGCTTTTTCGCGCGGTTCCTACGGATAGAACCCGGGTGGCTCCTCGGCCTCGGCGAACTCCCACCCGATCCAGAAGATCAGCCGAGTGAGGCGGGCCGTCTTCTCGTGGTCGAGTCTGTCCGCCTCGTCCGTGGGCCGATGGTAGTCCTCGTGCAGGCCGCTCGTCAGGAACAGGACGGGCACGCCATACGGTATGAACGGTGCCTGGTCCGACCGGTTGACCAGGTTCTCACCGGGCCACGGATCCGTCAGCAGATTCATGTTGAGCTCGGGATGCGCATCGGCCACGCGGTCGGCTCTCTCGAAGATGTCGGAGTCGAGCTGATATATGGCGGCTACGGTGTCCGGCCAGTTCCGGCCAATCATGTCCAGGTTGATCATGGCCTTCACCTGGCCGATCGGCGCCTCCTGGCTTCCGACGTAGAAACGTGAGCCGAGAAGACCTCGTTCCTCACCGCTGAACAACACGAAGAGGATCGAACGAGCCGGCGGCGTGGCGAGGGAGGCAAACGCCTCCGCGAGCTCGAGGACCGCCGACGTACCCGAGGCATTGTCGTCCGCACCGTTGTAGATCGAATCCCCGGCGACCGGCGTTCGAATCCCTACGTGGTCGAAGTGAGCGCCGATCACCAGGTATTCGTTCCGCAGAGCGGGGTTCGACCCCTGGAGATAGGCGATCACGTTCAGGGTCCGAAGTGTGTCCTCTGGCTGTGCGAAGAACCACTGGACATACGGGCAGTGCTCACCCGCGATATCCCTGGCCAGGCACTCGGCCCGCTCGTCGGTTCCGTCAGGCTGCAGACCCAGGCGATCCAGTTCTGACGCAAGATAGCCAGCGGACTTCAGAAGTTCGGGGCTGGGGGTCCATCTGCCCATCATCGAATCGTCTGCAATGATCCCCACGCGCGTGGCCAGGTCGTCCGCGGTGATGGTGGCCACGACGGCCGCGCCGTCAGGGGGTGGGTCGGCCAGGCTGGGCGTTTCAGGCGGATCTGGAGTGTCGTCACCGGTCGGGGTGTCCGAGTTCCCGCAGCCGGCCATTGTGAGGGTTCCCATCATAGCGACGGCCAGCACCATGGCTATCGTCGCTATGTTCGAACGGTCCCGGCTTTCCGCCGGACTGGCGTGCCTCTTCCACATATCCCCTCCCGACCGTACGCGGTGCGTCAGGGGGACACACCGGGCAGAACGTTCTCCATATCTACAACGTATGAGGACCGCTTTTCCTCACCGTTGAGCACGGCGATCTCGAGCCGGTACGTGCCGGGCCCGTCCGGAAGAGTCGATACGGGGGGGCTCGATTCGCAGCCAACCGACCGATTCCTGCTTCTCGCAACGGACCAGGACTGCCCGGCAGTTCCGGCTCTTCCCGGCTCCCTCGTTGCGGACGTCGAGCAGCACCCTGAGTCCAGCCGCAGTGCGCTCGAAGACCGGGGTGTCCGGCATCACGAGGCGAGGGCGCCAATACCAGCGCCCCAGGCGCCAGGCACCGGCTGCCACCAGGAGCGCAATCAGGATGAGCAGGGTCTGGGTCAGCATTCTACTTGCTGAGAGAATGCACTCCACCCTTGGGAGAATCGACCGTCACGGTGAACGGTCCCGACCCCCGAACGATCCAGCGGACGGTCACGGTTCCCATGCCGGGGATCGACTCGACCTCGATCCGCTCCGGCCGTCGCTTCTGTTCCACGGCGATGTCCTGCAGGGGGTCCGCCACCACGAAGCCGGCCACCACGTCGCCGCCCGCCAGGGAGATCCAATCCGGCCGCGAGATGCGGTGGTCCTGGTCCTGCTGCGTGTGCGTGGGTGCCAGCCGCTTGTTGGCGACGATCGCCGTGACTTCGCTCAGCCCCTGTCCGATCTGGCGCACGGCGATCGAGTCCACCTTGGCCAGGGGCAACTGGTGCGCCTGGAACAGGGTGAAGGCCATGTTCCGGTGCGCCTCCTCGGGAAGCATGAAGCCGGGTATGGCCCGCGTGTATTGCTTCTTCACGCCGCCTACCTCGATCGGTCCGTACGTCGGGTGATCGATGGGCGTCCACGGCACCACGGCCTCGCCGAACAGGAGCAGGCGGTCGAACCGGTAGTCGATCCGGTCATGCCGGTCGGGGATCTGCTCGTCACGCTCGGTCCGGAAGTAGTTGTAGGAGGTCCACAGCTCGTTGCTGAAGGTGAGGATGCCCCGCGCACCGTAGAACCAGTCCAGCTCACCGCCCCACACCGGGTAGAGGTCACTCCACAACACCATGTATCGGTAGCCGGGCAGGATCGTCTCGCCGATCTCTCCGATACGGTCATACACCCGGACATCGGACGGATGGACCACGTCCTCGGCCTGGCCGGGACCGCGCAGGATCATTCCGCCAGAATTGTGATAGGTCTGGGCCCCGGCGATGTTCTCGTGGTTGACCACGAAATCGATCACCGCCCGCGTCTCGGGAAGGGACGTCGGGTACGTGTCCGCGCCGGACTGCACGTACTGTGGCTGCCACAGCCACGGCCAGTTCCGGTTCGGGTCGTAGTACCCGGTCCGGTCCTCGTTGACCCGCCCGTCATTGTCGTTGTCGAACCCCTCGTACCCGAGAATCTCGTACTCTCCCGGTTCGTCGGGCCGGGCGCGGATCATGAGGCGCGGATCCTCCCGGGAGACGAGCCACCGGCCGTTGGGGTCCTTCCGACGCATCATGGTGATGTGTCCATCGCCGTCGAGGTCGTCGAGGTCGTCCTCGTCGAACAGCCCGTCCCCATCGTCGTCCCGCGGTGCTACCCCGCTGCGTGGGCTGCTCGGAGTATTTGGTGAGTCGATG
This sequence comes from Gemmatimonadota bacterium, assembly GCA_039592635.1. GTDB lineage: Bacteria > Gemmatimonadota > Gemmatimonadetes > Palauibacterales > Palauibacteraceae > Benthicola. The sequence goes on along the minus strand of JBDHBK010000015.1, from coordinate 11,345 downwards.
AATGCGGCGCGACCATCGGGGTTGATGGTGGGAACGATGTACATCGTGCGATCATCCAGCAGGTCGGACACCCATGGTACACGATCGGCCATCTCGCACAGGTACCACGCCGTGTAAAGGGCGATCTCCTGCCCCTGGATCTCGTTCGAGTGGATGTTGCCGTCGATGTACATGGCGGGCTTACGGTCCGCATCGCCCACCCGGAAGTTGGTGACCGTGAGGAGCCAGATGTCGCGTCCCTCATAGCTCTTTCCGATCGAGCCGAACCGGCAGCGGTCCGGATACGCGTCCTCGAGTCGCCTGCCGATGTCTTCCACGGCCGCATGGTCGTAGTAGCGGTCCCAGCTCACGGGTACTTTCGGGTCGGGCGGGGAACCCAGCGCGGCCAGGGCGCCGGCCTGGGCGATCGCGGGCCCGGCCGTCATCACGGCCGCGAGAGACGCCATCGCGACGACGGCAGCGACTCGTCCCGCGAGTCGTCCGGCAGTCGGCGACATCCGCTTCTTGTCCTCCGGTGCTCTACGCATTGGCCTCACCGTAACGTGACCGTTTGGCTGCTCTGTCCCGCGACCGGGCTCGACGCCCGGATCGTGACGCGCGAGCCCGCGCGTCCGATCAGCACCCACTCGACATCCTCGCCTTGTCCGCTCCCCGGGATTGCACCGAGTAGCTGAACGGCCTGGCCGCTGGCGACTTCCTGACCGTCCGTCACCACCTCGACCCGAACCCGCCTCGGCCAACGGGCCAACTCGCCGAGCCCCGACAGTGTGGGGAGGAATCCCTCGTTCGCCACACGCGCCTTGATCCGATACACGCCGTCGGACAACGACTCGACCTCGACATCCCGCAGCGTTACGGAGGGCAGCAGACCGGCCAGGGCGACAATGAACCGCTCCTGCCGTGCCAGTACAGAATCGAGTTCGGAAGCCGGCGGATTGAGTCGCGCGAAGGGAGCGAAGCCGCCGACCTCCACGGTACGGTCCGGAAAGTCGGGATGACTCACCTCCACCCAATCCACGAAGCTCCCCGGCACGTTCTCCCGCAGCCAACGAAGCTCACGGCGCTCGATCTCGAGCGGGTCTTTCTCCTTTTCCGCCTTCCCGGGGTGCGACCGCTTTGGCTCGGCTGCCTCGGCTGCTTCTGCGGAGTCTTCCTCGGCCGTTTCCCGCTCTCCTGTCGCCGCCTCCGGAGCTTCTTCGCTGTCGTCGTCGGCGGTCGGGATCCACCAGGCGCGAGAGCCGAACGACCACCTTCCCATGTCGTAGTAGGCGGAGCCCAGCACGTCGCCGGAAGAGGGGGCTGACGACGGCCCCGATTCGAGGCCGGTGATCTCACGGAACGTGCGGGCCACTTCGGCGAAGTACGGCTCGTCCACCTCGAGCACGCTCGTCAGTGGACGGCGGCTGCGCCGCCTTCCGGCTCCGTCCTCACCAGCGCCGGCCGCGCTCCGCTCGCGCTCGTGTTCCCAGGCCTCGAGGAGATTGTCCTGCGGACCGAGCACGTAGACCGCGGCGATGTTCGGATGGTCGAGGTAGAATTGCGCGATCCCGCGCGCCTCGGGCGCCTCGACCGGGTACAGGCCCGCACCCTCCGGGAAGAACTCGTAGCCGTATGGCAGGTTTCGGTTGACGTCGATGCCGCCCGGCGGATCCTCCTTCCAGGCCTCGTCACCGTCGTTGTCGATGCCTTCCACGTACACCCGGTACGACCCGATCTCACCCTTCACGGGGTCGGCCTTGCGCATCAGCTCGGGGTTCTCGGGATCTGCAAGCCACTCCCCCGCCGGGTCCAGCACCCGCATCATGGTAATGAGCCCGTTTCCGTCCAGGTCCTCGGGCCCGTCCTCGTCCACTTCCGCATCGCGGTCGTCGTCGTACGGCGATGCGTTACGGGTCCGTTCGCGCTGCGGCCGCTCGAAGAACGCCGCGGCGGCATCAGGATTCGCAGACAGGACCAGGTACATGGTGATGCGATCGAGGAGGCGGGTGATGGTGGAGTCGCTTCCATAGCGTGAGGCGAGGGATTGCGCGACGTGCAGGGCGACCTCGGTCCCGACCAGGTGAGGCCCGTACGCGCCAGCCACGACGAGCAGGGCCGGCCGGTTCTCCGCTCCTTCGCCGGCTCCGAGCCGCACGGCCCGCACCGCTGTCCCGCCGGGTGTGGTCGCCACCTCCAGAACCTGGACCAGGTTCCCGTGCCGGCTTTCCATTTCCCGTACGGCCGACGACAGTGCGTCGTCGTCGTGGTAGGGGTACGTGTCCTGCGCGTGCAGCGCGGGAACCAGCATCACGATTCCCGGAATGAAGGCCGCGAGGAGACGTTTCTCGATGGCACGCCGAAGACGGCCCGGTGTGCCACCTGCTTGAGTCCCTCTCATCCTCGTCCTCGATCTGAATAGAGCGGAGTGGCAGTCGGATCACCCGGGCAGCGCCTCGTCGGCGCACTGCGTCAGGAGATGCCCGGTTGACGGTTCGTCAAGAAACCTGCGACGCGCTCCCGGCGCAAGCGCGACTAGGAATCCTAGAGCGTCATCGTGAACCCGCCATCGGGGGTCACCGTCGTGCCGGTGATGTAGCTGGCCTCGTCCGAGCAGAGGAAGAGGATGACCCTGGCGATCTCCTCCGGGAGTCCCTTCCGCTTCTGGTGCACGCGTCCCTGCAGGATGTTCTCGTACGGCTCGTCACCTATGATCCCGCGCAGCCTCTGATGCATGGGGGTGTCGATGATCCCGGGACATACGATGTTGACCCGGATCCCCTGGGGCGCCAGCTCGGCTGATACGCTGGTCGTCAGTCCCACCTGGGCATGTTTGGAGGCCACATATGCCGCGCCCCCGGGGAAACCGAGGAAAGAATTGACAGAGCCCACGTTCACGATCGCTCCTCCGTGCCCTGCCTCGAGCATCGATCGGGCCTCGTACTTCAAACACAGGAAGGTGCCCTTCAGGTTGATGTCGAGGACCCTGTCCCACGCCTCCTCAGAGAGGTCCGCGATGCCCTGGAACTCTCCCTCGATGCCGGCGTTGTTCACCGCGAAGTCCAGCCGCCCGAACTTCTCGATCGTGTAGGCGACCATCCGCTCCACGTCATCCGCGACCGACACATCGGTTCGCAGGTAGATCGCCTCGCCCCCCGCGGCCTCGATCTCGCCGGCCAGCGCCGCGAGCTCATCTTCTCTCCGAGCCGCGAGAGTGACCCTGGCTTCCCTGGCGGCGAGGGCCAGGGCGGTTGCACGTCCGATCCCGCTGCTTGCTCCCGTCACGAGAGCGACCTTGCCTTTCATGCTGGACACGTCTGACCTCGCCTGTAGAGTGAATCACCCGGATCGCTTTGCCGCTGTCCACAAACGACAGAACGCCGATGGCTGTCAACTGCACCGACGCCCCGCCGGGACTTGCGTCGGTGGCGAGGGAGCGATTAGCCGGCTACCGTTTCTGACCGAACCTTCGATTCGTTCCGACGACAGACGAGGGAGCAGACTTGGCCAACGACCACTTCTACCCGGAAATCGAGCCGTATCGGACCGGTCAGCTGGCGGTGGATGACCTGCACACTCTCTACTACGAGGAGTGCGGCACCCCGGACGGTCTTCCGATTCTGTTCGTGCATGGCGGCCCCGGCGCGGGCTGCAGCACCACCGACCGGCGCTTCTTCGCCCCGGATCGATTCCGCGCGGTGCTGTTCGACCAGCGCGGCTGCGGCCGCTCCACCCCGGCCGGCGAGCTGAGGGACAATTCTCCCGACCACCTGGTGGCTGACATCGAGAGGCTCCGGGAAGAATTGGAGATCGACACCTGGCACGTGTTCGGCGGATCCTGGGGTAGCTCGCTGGCCATGCACTACGCCCAGCAGCATCCGGGCCGGGTCCGAAGCCTGGTGCTGCGCGGCATCTGGATGCTGCGGGACGAGGAGATCCACTGGTGGCTGTACGAGATGGGCAAGATCCAGCCGGAGCTGTGGCGTCAGTTCGTCGAGCCTATCCCCGAGACCGAACGCGACGACCTCCTGGAGGCGTTCTGGAAGCGACTCGACGGCGAAGACCGGGAAGCCGGCCTGGCGGCGGCCAGGGCCTGGTCCATCTACGAGGGGTCCTGCTGCACCCTGCTGCCCAATCCAGAGTTCAGCGACGTCTTCGGTGAGCCCGAGATGGCCTGGAACCTGGCCCGGCTCGAGGCCCACTACTTCCGGAACGTTCGTTTCCAGCCGGACACCGTTCTCCTGGACCGCGTCGATCGTCTGCGTTCCATCCCGGCGTTCGCCGTGCACGGCCGCTATGACCTGGTATGCCCGGTGAAGAACCTCGACGACCTGAGTCGTGCCTGGCCGGAGCTGGATACGGTCATCGTTCCGGACGCTGGCCACTCGTCCCACGAGCCGGGCATCACCCGTGAGCTGGTGGCCGCCACCAGCCGAATCGCCGAGACAGGATCCCCCGTGCGCTGATGGACGGTGGTCCTTCTCGTCCACGCGCGGGCCCAACAACGGATCGGTACATCATGAAGCGTCGACCCACCGTTCTCGCGCCTGCCTTCGCGCTGCTGCTCCCGGCCCTGCCGATCCACGCCCAGGAGCCTGTTGCCGCCCCGCTGGAACTCTGGTACGACGAGCCCGCGGAGTCCTGGAGCCACGCGCTCCCGGTCGGCAACGGCCGGCTGGGTGGAATGGTCTTCGGCGGAACGGCCCGCGAGCGCATCCAGCTGAACGAGGAGACGTTGTGGTCGGGGGGGCCCTACGACCCGGTGGTCCCGGGTGCGCACCAGTCGCTCGCACAGATCCGCGCTTACCTCTTCGCCGGCGACTTCGAGCGAGCCCACGACCTGTTTGGGCGGACCATGATGGGCGTGCCCTACGAGATGATGAAGTACCAGCCCCTGGCCGACCTGTGGCTCGAGTTTCCGGGGCACGAAGGGGCGACGGATTACCGGCGATCGCTGGATCTCGGTGAAGCGGTGGTGCGGGTGAGCTACTCCGTGGGTGGGGTGACGTACCTCCGCGAGGTGTTCTCCAGCGCGGTCGATCAGGTCCTCGTAGTCCGCATCAGTGCCGATCGACCCGGCGCCGTGACCTTCTCGGCGAACCTGCACGGGGTGCGGAATCCGGCACACTCCAACTACGGCACCGACTACTTCCGGATGGACGGGATTCCCCCGGCCGACCTCCGAGTCACGGGGAAGAGCTCCGACTACCTGGGCATCGAGGGTCGCCTTCGATACGAGGGCCGCCTGCGTGCAAGGGTGCGTGGGGGAACCAGCGAGCTGGACTACCGCACGCTCCGCGTTCAGAACGCGGACGAAGCGGTGCTCGTGTTCGCGGCGGCCACCAGCTTCGTGGACTACAAAGACGTCTCGGCAGACCCGGCCGCCCGGGTGCAAGCTGCGCTCTCCGACGTGGAGGACCGCACCTGGCAGGCCATGCGGGCCGCGCACGAGCGGGAGCACCGCTCCTGGTTCGACCGGGTGGCGCTGAACCTGGGGGTAGGGCCCGGGCCTGACCTCCCCACGGACGAGCGCATCGCTCGCTTTGCCGAGCGCCCGGACCCCGGCCTGGCCGCACTCTACTACCAGTTCGGTCGCTACCTGCTGATCGCCAGCTCCCGTCCGGGCACGCAGCCCGCCAACCTACAGGGCATCTGGAACGACAACCCGAATCCGTGGTGGGACAGCAAGTACACGATCAACATCAACCTTCCCATGAATTACTGGCCCGCCGAGACGGGCAATCTGCCGGAGATGGTCGAGCCGCTGGAGAGGTTCGCCCACGAAGTGGCCGAGGCGGGTGCGACCACGGCCCGCGAGCACTGGAACGCCCGGGGCTGGGTGCTGCACCAGAACACGGACCTGTGGCGTGCGACGACCCCCATGGACGGTCCTTCCTGGGGCGCGTGGCCGATGGGTGGCGCCTGGATCATGACCAACCTGTACGAGCACTACCGGTTCGGTCGGGACGAGGCTTACCTGGAGCGCATCTATCCGCTTCTCCGGGGCCAGACCCAGTTCCTGCTGGACATCCTCGTCGAGCATCCGGAATATGACTGGCTGGTCACGGCGCCCTCCAACTCGCCTGAGAACTTCCCCGCATGGCCGGGCAACGGACGCTTCTTCGACGAGGTGAGCGGGCTGTTCCTCAAGGCCCGCACCATGGCCGTGGGTCCGACCATGGACATGCAGATCATCCGGGAGGTATTCACCGAGTTCTCGGAAGCGGCATCCGTTCTGGGGAGAGATGCCGAGCTCGTCGCGCGGGCCGACGCAGCCGCGGTCCGGTTGGCTCCCAACCAGATCGGAAGGCACGGGCAGATCCAGGAGTGGATCGAGGATTACGACGAGGTCGAACCCGAGCACCGCCACCTGTCGCACCTATGGGGCCTCTATCCGGGCAGCGAGATCACCCCGACAGCGGACGACCTGGCCCGTGCCGCCGCCATCTCACTGGACCGCCGGGGCACCGGGGGCTGCGGATGGTCGTACGGATGGAAAGTCGGGGCACGCGCCAGGCTTATGGATGGCGAAGAGGCGCTCCGGCAGTTGCGGGCGCTACTGGTGGACTCGTCCCTGCCCAACCTGTTCTCACTTTGCGGACAGGCCCTCCAGGTGGACGGCAACTTCGGCGCCGCCGCCGGGATCGCCGAGATGCTCCTGCAGTCGCACGCCGATGGGCTCCGGCTACTTCCCGCTTTGCCCTTAGAATGGTCAACGGGGAGGGTTCACGGTCTCCGCGCGCGAGGCGGGTTCACCGTTTCCATGTCCTGGTCGGACGGTATGTTGACCGAGGCCTTCATCGACGCTTCGGTGGACGGGCCCTGCCGGGTATCGGCCGAAGGTCTGCAGGCCGTCCTGCTGGACGGGAAGCCTGTCAGTGTGACCCACGAGGCCGAGGGCACGGTACAGTTTGCAGCACAGGCGGGTTCGGTCTACAGACTGACGTTCGCAACAAAGTGATCTGATCGTCGGCCAGCCGGGCGAGGGGCGATCCGTCTATTCAGCTTCCTCAGCTGCCAGGGCGCGAGTCTCGTGCCCGGACTCCAATTCGGGGCGCGTCGCTCGGGCGACCAGCAGCGTCGCGGTGGCCGATCCGCTACCCAGAAGCAGGAATATCGCCAGGTTGGCCAGAGCGGTCGGGAGGGACCAGGCCTGCCAGGCATTGGCCGCAAGGACCCCGAACAGGAGAAGTCCACCTCCGGCACCCAGGGCGGCGAAGCGCGGAAGCGAGAGCTTGTCGAACGAACGGTTGCGCGCGGTAATCGCGAGAAGACCTGAGAAAGCCACACCTACCGGGAAGGCCCAGATGGAGCTTGCGACGACCATCCGGATCATCTCGGGGCCGCCACCGCCGCCGGGGAGCAGCCATACGAGCCCTGCGATGGTTGAAGCGACAACGCCGACACCCGCCGAGAAGGTCAATCCCATCCCGATCATCCCACGCATCACCCTCTGCCAACGGGGCATACACAGTCTCCAGTATGGGTCCACTTTGTATCGCAAAGTAGACGGTCCGTAAGTCCCGATCAACCGGCCGCCGTCACGCTCAGTCTCCGTTTCAGAGTCAATGCGCGCAGGGCTTCCTATCTCGACCCGGGACCAACGCCCGACCATGCTCAAACGCGATATCTAGACAATCTCTTGACAGTATTACAAACACCCATTATCATATTGGACAAATGTTGGACACGGAGCGAGGGTACCGTGTCGACCTAGATCAAAAGGCCCTTACGACTCAGGGAGGATCAATGAGCAGATGGAAGAACATGCTGATGCTGACGGCGGTGCTCGGGTTGAGCATCGCTACAGCAGCATGCGGCGATGATGACGATGACAACGGCACGGACCCGCAGCCGCAGACGGCTACGCTGCGTGCCGTCCACGCTTCGCCGGATGCTCCGGCCGTGGACATCTATGTAGAAGGATTGAGCACGCCGATCGCGACGAATGTGGCGTACGGCGATGCCACTGAGTTCGCTACAGTCGAGGCGGGCACGTACAACGTGCAGCTGCGGCCGGCCGGCGCCGACTCGTCCACCGACCCGATCTACGAGACCGGCAACGTGACGCTCGGTGCGAACTCGATCCTGACTGCGGTTGCCGCGGGCCTGCTGAATTCGGCTGACGCCGCGGACAATTTCCGCGTTATCCCGCTCTTCGAGAGCTTCGCCACGCCGGGATCAGGCAACGCGATCGTGCGCATCCTGCACGCGGGCTCGGATGCCCCGACGGTGAACCTCGATGTGGGTGCCGACGGCTCGAACGAGATCGTCGACCTCGCCCGGTTTGCCGACACCGGCGCCGGCGGCATCGACCTGCCCGGTGGCAGCCCGATCACGCTTGGCGTCGTGGTGGATGGCCTGACGGTCACCACATTCACGATCCCCGCACTTGATGCCGGGGCCGAGTACATCGTGATCGCCACGGGCCTGGTGGCGCAGGAAGACATCATGGCCGACGACGCCTTCAAGCTCCTGGCCGTGACTGAGGCCAGTGCGACCCTGTTCGTCGAGCAGGACGGCCCGGACGCCGGCAGCGCCATGCTGCGAGCGGTACACTCTTCGCCGGACGCTCCGGCCGTAGACGTGTATGCCGAGGGCATCGCCATTCCCCTGTTCACGGCGCTCGCCTACGGCGACGCGTCCCTGTACGCCAGCGTCCCGGCGGGCATGTACAACATTCAGCTGCGCGCCCACCCCTCGACCGAGGCCGACGATGTCGTGTACGAGACGGGCATGATCGAGGTGGCGGCAAACCAGACGATCACGGCGATCGCCGCCGGCTTCCTGGCGCCGGCCACTCCTGAGTCCGCTTTCCGAATCCTCCCGTTCGTCGAGGACTGGGGAGTTCCGCAGTCCACGCTCGTGCGGATCGTGCACGCCGGGCCGGACGCACCGTCCGTCGACATCGACGTGGGCGACGACGGTTCCGTCGACTACAGCGACCTGGCTCGTTTCGCCGACACCGGAGCAGAGGGAATCGCGCTGCCTTCCGGCGAGGCACTGCAGGTTGGAATTCGCCTGGTGGCCGGTGACAAAGTGACCGCCTTCACGACTCCGGAACTTCCGGACGGTGAGGAGATCTTCGTGATCGCCACCGGCAGCCTGGCTCAGCCGGCCCGCGCGGACGACGGATTCTCGCTGCTCGCCGTGGCCAGCACCGGTTCGCTCGGCTTCATCAAGCAGAACCCGGTCGTGTACGCATTGCACGGCAGCCCGGACGCTCCGGCGGTCGACATCTACGCTGGTGAGAGCCTGCTCGTGGAGAACATCGCGTTCGGCGAGCTGAGCGGCACCGTGCAGGTACCGCCGGGCACGTACACGCTCGACTTCTACGTGACGGGCACCGGGACGGGAAGCCCGACGGCGAGCTTCGACACGCCCGATCTGATGGCGGGCTCCGCCTACCTGGCCGTTGCGGCAGGCGAGTTGGCCCCCGAGGGGACCGAGGAGGCGTTCACGCTCCTCGCTTTCGAAGAGCTCTTCGATCCGACCGAGGCGGCTCGGGTGCGTGCGATCCACGCTTCGGGCGACGCTCCGGCCGTCGATATCGGCACGGTTGATGCAGGCACGGGCGAGATCGATGCGGTCCTGTTCCAGAACCTCGCGTGGAGCGAGTCGTCCGACGCCACAGGTCTCGAGGCACCCGTCGGTGACCTCACCCTGGGCGTCGCTGCAACCGGCAGCACGACTCCGGTAGCCACGTTCGATGTCACCACGTCGGCCGGCCTGCAGACCTTTGCAGTGGCCGCGGGCGCCCTGACTCCGGATGGGGTAGAGGAAGCGTTGCGCCTGATCCTGGTGGTGGTTAGCGCCAACCCGTGGGTAGGTGCCGAGGTGCTGCCTAACCCGTAAACGCGATTGGAGGTCCACGGCGCGTTCGGTCCAGCCTCGACCGGCGTGCCTGATCCCGGGCGGTCGCGCAGTCCGCGGCCGTCCGGGTCCTCCCTTTTGAACTACTCCCGTCCGTTTCCTCCGTATTCCGCCCTGCCTAGTGGCCTTGGTCGCAACTCGCTACAATCCTGTCTGCACCGGCACTTAGCGAACCGGGAGTTGCGGCATGGCAACGACAGACCTGGGCCCCGTCCTGAGCACCTTCGAGCGAAGGCCGGAGTCGCTCATTTCGCTTCTGCAGGTCGTGCAGGATCACCTCGGCTACCTGCCGCCCGAAGCGATGGGGACCGTTGCTCGCCATGCACGCGTACCGCGCAGCCGGGTCTACGGCGTCGCGTCCTTCTACTCGCAGTTCCGCTTCAATCCCGTCGGCCGCAAACGCGTGGCGGTGTGCCGCGGCACGGCGTGCCACGTCGGCGGCGCGCGGTTCATCCTGGAGCAGCTCGAGCGGACGCTGGGAATCCCTGAAGGGCAGACCACCGAAGACATGGAGTATTCGCTGGAGACGGTGGCCTGCATCGGCTGCTGCGGCCTGGCCCCGTGTCTCACCGTGAACGACGAGGTCTCGGCGAAGCTCACGCCGAAGAAGGTGCGAAAGCAGTTCAAGAAGGCGCGAAAATGAGCGCGGGCCTCGAGAAGCTGCGGCAGGCAGCGGAAGAGCAGTGGAATCTCCTCACGTCCGGTGAGACCCCCGTGATCACCGTCGGCACCGCGACCTGCGGCCGGTCCGCGGGGGCTCTCGACACACTCGACGTCCTTCGCGGCGAGCTGGCGGGACGCGACGTCGAGTGCCGTTTCGTCGAGGTAGGGTGCCTCGGCCCTTGCTATGCCGAGCCGCTGGTCACCGTCTCCCTGCCCGGGGCTCCGACGGTCTGTTTCGGATCGGTCGACATCAAGGGCGCTCGGAAGATCGCGGCGTACGTCGCGGGCGGAGAGCTTCCCGAGGCGCTCGCGCTCGCCACGACAGGGCCGGACTCGATACCGGGCATTCCGGACCTGATGGACACGCCCATGATGAAGGGGCAGGTTCGCCGCGTTCTCCGAAACTGCGGTGTCATCGATCCGGGGGACATCGAGCACGCCCTCGCTCGCGGTGCGTACAGCGGGCTGCAGCGGGCGATGGAGCTCGATCGCGACGCGCGGATCGGGGAGCTCGATCGGTCGGGCCTTCGGGGTCGCGGTGGTGCAGGCTTCCCTGTCGCGCGGAAGTGGAAGTTCTGCATCGACGCGCCAGGCGACACCCGGTACGTGATCTGCAACGCCGACGAGGGCGATCCGGGCGCGTTCATGAACCGCTCGCTCCTGGAAGGCGATCCGCATGCCGTGCTGGAGGGGATGCTCATCGCCGGCCTCACCATCGGGGCTGCCGAGGGATTCATCTACTGCCGGGCCGAGTACCCGCTGGCGCTGGAGCGGCTCGCGGTCGCCATCGAGCAGGCGGAGCAGGCGGGCTTTCTCGGTCCCGACGCGCTGGG
>JBDHBK010000014.1:0-13319 GCA_039592635.1 Gemmatimonadota bacterium | reverse complement strand
GCACGTCTCCATGTCCGTCAGGTTCAGGTTCGTCACCATGTTGGACATCAGGGTGAGGAAACGGTTCCCCACGTAGTGCCAGAAGTAGAGCACCCGGTGGGGCTCTCCGCCGAAGAAACGCGACCCGTACACCACGTCGGCCCGATCGTCGAGGATCGGCTCCAGGAGCTTCCGGTACTCGTCAGGGTCGTATTCGAGATCGGCGTCCTGGATGATCACCACGCTGCCGCTCGCCGCGGCGAAGCCCGTGGCCAGCGCCCTGCCTTTTCCCTGGTTCTTCTCGTGCAGGATGACACGGTCCACGAGTCCCTCGGCCTCGAGCCGGGCCAGGATCTCCCTGGATCGATCCGTCGATCCGTCGTCCACGCACAGCAGTTCGATCTTCAACGGCACTTCGCGCACCCGTCGCACGATCGCCTCGAGCGTCTCCTGCTCGTTGTAGACAGGCATCACGACCGAGAGAACTTGCCCGCTGGATGGAGTCATCGCCCTTCCTCGGCTGCTTCAGTGATCACCGGGGGTGGTCGCAAGGCATTCTGCTCGTGCAAGGACCGGAAATAGGCAATCGTGTTCGCGAGTCCTTCGTCCAGGGACACCAGCGGCTCCCATCCCAGAATCGTGCGTGCGCGCGTAATGTCCGGCTTCCTCACCTTCGGATCGTCGGTGGGCAGTGGCAGGTACGTCACCCCCGCCTCGGGGTCCACGACGGCCTGGATCCGCTCGGCGAGCTGGCCGATGGTGTACTCGTCCGGATTGCCGATGTTCACGGGGTCATGGCCGTCGGAATGGAACAGCCTGAAGATCCCCTCGACCTCGTCGGAGACGTAGCAGAAGCTGCGTGACTGCGATCCGTCGCCGTATACCGTCAGCCCCTGCCCCAGCAGGGCCTGCACGATGAAGTTCGATACGACGCGGCCGTCTCCGGGCCGCATTCGCGGTCCATACGTATTGAAGATCCGAACGATCCGCGTGTCCACGCCGTGGAATCGGTGATAGGCCGACGTCATCGCCTCGGCGAATCGCTTGGCCTCGTCATAGACGCCTCGTGGACCGATCGGATTGACGTTGCCCCAGTAGCTCTCCGGCTGCGGGTGAACCAGGGGGTCTCCGTACACCTCGGACGTCGAGGCGAGAAGGAAGCGGGCACCCTTGGCCAGGGACAGCCCAAGGGCATTGTGCGTACCCAGGCTGCCCACCTTGAGAGTCTGGATGGGCAGTTCCAGGTAATCCACCGGGCTCGCCCGCGAGGCGAAGTGAAGCACGCCGTCGAGATCTCCCTTGACGTCGATGAACTCCGTGACGTCGTGCCGGACGAACTCGAACCGCGGCTCGTCCTCGAGATGGGCGATGTTGTCCAGGCTCCCCGTGATCAGGTTGTCCATGCCGATCACGTGGTACCCTCCGGCCAGGAACCTGTCCGTCAGGTGTGAGCCGAGAAAGCCCGCCGCGCCGGTGATCAGGACTCTCATCGTACCTGCTCTCTCCCGATCGGATAGTACTCGAAGCCGTGGCGCCTCATTCGGGACGGACTGTACAGGTTTCTGCCGTCAAACACGACCGGGGCCTCGAGTTCCGCCTTCACACGCTCCCAGTTCGGACGGCGGTACTGGAGCCACTCGGTGACCACCACGAGTGCGGCTGCGCCCGACAGCGCCGCGTACTCGTCCGGCGCATACTCGATCCGATCGCCGAGGTACCATTCCCGGGCAACTTCCTCCGCCACCGGGTCGTGCGCCGTGACCGTCGCACCGGCTGCGAGAAGTTCCTCGATCAAGGCGACGGAAGCGGCTTCGCGCATGTCATCCGTCTCGGGTTTGAACGCCAGTCCCCAGATCGCGAACTTGAGACCCGCCAGGTCGCCCCCGAAGCGGCCACGGATCTTCTGGCCCAGTACCTTCTTCTGCCGCTCGTTCGTCTCGTGCACTTCCTTGAGGATCGACAGATCGACGTTCATCTCCTCACCCGTCTGAATGAGCGCCCGCACGTCCTTCGGGAAGCAGCTGCCTCCGTAGCCCGCTCCGGCATAAAGGAAGGACGCCCCGATCCGCGGGTCCGACCCGGCTCCCCGACGAATCATGGTTACGTCGGCGCCGGCGGCCTCGCACAGGGCGGCAATCTGGTTCATGAAGCTGATCCGCGTGGCCAGCATGGCATTGGCGGCGTACTTGGTGAGCTCCGCCGAAGCGATGTCCATGAAGATCAACGGATTGCCGCTTCGGACGAACGGCTCATACAGTTCCTCGAGGATCGGCCGCGCTTCCTCCGACTCGATCCCGCACACCACCCGATCGGGGCGCATGAAGTCGTCGATCGCCGCCCCCTCCTTGAGGAACTCGGGATTCGAGCAGACATGGAACTTGCCGTCCGTGTACTTCTCGATCTCCGCCCGCACCTTGGTCGCCGTCCCCACGGGAACAGTGCTCTTGGTGATCACGACCTTCTCATCGACCAGGTTTTCGCCCACGACGCGCGCGACGGCCAGCACGTGCTGCAGATCCGCCGATCCGTCTTCATCGGGGGGCGTTCCCACCGCGATGAACACGACGCGTCCGCTGCGCACGGCCTCGGCCACGTCGGTCGTGAAGCGAATTCGCCCTTCCGCCAGGTTACGCTGCAGCAGGCGATCCAGGCCCGGCTCGTAGATCGGGCTCTGTCCGTCGTTGAGCAGTCCAATCTTTCGCTCATCGATATCGGCGCACACGACCTGGTTGCCCGTCTCGGCCAGGCAGGCTCCGACGACAAGACCCACGTATCCGCTTCCGACGACGGTGACGTTCATGTTTTCCTCGCTCAGACCACTGTATTCGCTTGTTCGGCTCTCTCGAACCGATCTCTCAACCAGCGGTACGTCTCGCGAACCGATGCCTCCAGATCGCGCAGCGGCACCCAGCCCGTGTCCTCCCGAATGCGTGTGTTGTCCCCGGCCACTACGGCCAGCTCCTCCCGGCGCACCCGGCTCGGGACCACTTCAATCTCTACCTCTATGCCCGCCTCGTCTACAATCCAGTCGAGAATCGTACCAACCCGAGTCGGATGTCCCGAAGCGACGTTGTAGGCCGCCCCCGGGGTTTCCAGCTCCATGAGGAGCCGCAGGGCGCGGACGCCGTCGCGAACGTCCGTGAAGTCTCGTTCCACATCCAGGTTCCCGACCAGGACGGGAGGCTCGATGTCGCCGAATGCGATCCGGGCTACCTGCATGGCGAACTCCGGCACCACGAACGGTGGCTCCTGCCCCGGGCCTACCAGATTGAATCCCCGGGCGACCAGCATTCGAAGCCCGTGCGGACGCCGATACGTATGCGCCGCGAGCTCCTGGCCGGCCTTGGATAGTCCATAGGCTGACACGGGCCTGAGGGACATATCCTCGGACAGAGGGGCCGCATCCCGGGCCGCGTCTCCGTAGGCGTCGCACGACCCCATGACGAGGATCCTCGGGTCGAATGCCGCTTCGGCCTCGCGGACCGACACCACGGCCTCGCACAGATTTACCGTGCCTCCCACGTTGATGTGAACCGCATCGGATGCGAATTCACGCGCCAGGGCACCGGATGCGAAACCCGCCAGGTGATAGATTCGATCGGGCATGGCCGCCGCCACTAGGCGCACGAGGGCGTCGCGGTCTCTTACGTCGGCCGCTTTCCAATCGACGGACGCGATCTGCTCAGGGGTGAGTGTCGATCGGCCGGGAGGCAGATCGAGGGCGGAGGCGGCCACGCTGAACCCATGCTCCAGCAGTTCGGCAATGAGGTGTTGCCCGACGAATCCGTCGGCTCCGGTTACCAGTGCTTTCATCCGCGCCACGCTCCGGTGGGGTGGCATCGGCCGTGATCCGACCCCCGACCTCGTGTCGACCGGCTCCCGGCGGACCGGGGGCCCGACACGACAAGAAGGCCCCACCGTGTGGCGGAGCCTTCTCGGGTCGTCTCAGCTCGACGCGATGGAAGGGAAGTCGACTCGCGCCGACGCCTCAGGGTGCCTTGCGGATCTTGCCCGCTTTGAGACAACGGGTGCAGACCCGAACACGAACCGCGTGACCGTCCTCCAGGACTCGCACGCGCTGCAGATTGGGCATGAATCGCCGCTTCCGCTTGTTGTTCGCGTTGCTCACGGTGTTGCCGGTAGCCGGCCCTTTATTACATACGTAACAGAAGTTTGCCATCTCAAATACACATCAGTTGAACGAGAGCGAGTCCGCCATGAAAAAGCTCGGGCTCGTCGGAATCGCGCTCGAGTTTTCCTGGTCTACGGCTTCCTGGTCCACCCACACCGATCGTATCGAATCGTTGAGCGTGAACACGTGGCCGTACAGGGTCACCATGTCACCACCATACACCTGCGTATCCATCTGAATCAGGTCGGACGAAAGCAGTACCGGGTACGCCACGTCGCCATCAAGCCGCAAGGTGAACGCCCCGCGTCCCAGTCGTTCGGCGACCGCGATCGACCTCAGGTAGCCCGTCTCGCCGACCGCTGAGGCCGGATCGGACGCAAGTACCGCGGAGTTGATATCCACCGGCACAGACTCCGTCACTTCCTCGAGTACCGGTGCCACCTCGGTCTCCAGCGAGCCCGCCTTCCGGTCCAGCCACCACATGAAACCGACGACGGCCAGCACTGCGACGACCATCAGTATCGTCGAAGCCCCGCGAAGCATCGGTGCCTGCCTTTCCCGACCTGAGGTCGGCTCTAGTTCCCCATCTCGGTCAGCTCGATGATAGCCATTTCCGCGCCATCACCCTTGCGAGCTCCGAGCTTCACGATCCGGGTGTATCCGCCCGGCCGCTCCCGGAAGCGGGGCCCCACCTCGTCAAACAACTTGTGAAGCGCCGCCCGGTCCGCGATGTGTCTGCGCGCCCGGCGCCGGCTGTGCACGTCGTCCGTGCCTCCGAGAGTGATCAGCTTCTCGACGAAGGGACGCAGTTCACGCGCCTTCGCCTCCGTCGTGCGAATCCGCTCGTGCTGGATCAGGCTCGTAGCCATGTTCCTGAGCGTCGCAGTCCGGTGACTTGAGGTGCGGCTTAGCGACCGCCCCTTATTCCTATGCCTCATCTCCGCCCTCGCCTCCAGCGGTCGAAAGCTCCGCCTCCTCAACGATCCACAGATCGCCTACTTCGTCCCGCTCGATGGCCATTCCGAATCGGAGACCGTTGAGCGCCAGGACTTCGGCAATTTCTCCCAGCGACTTCTCGCCGAACGAAGGCACGGCCAGGATATCGTCGCGCGACCTGACCACGATGTCCAGCAGGGTATGAATGTCGGCCTTGTCCAGGTTGTTCCTGGAGCGAATCGAAATGCCGTCGAACGCGTCCAACGGAGACTCCAGCAGAGCCGTCATCCCACCGTCTACCGCGGTGCGTCCGGCCCCGCCGCTCACTTCGGCCGCCGAACCACCGTTCCCGGATCCGAACCCGGTCAGATACTGCAGGTGCAGCCTGGCAATCTCGGCGGCGTAGGCGACCGCATCACCCGGACTCAGCGAGCCATTGGTCTCGACCTGCAACGCAAGGCGATCGAAGTCCGTACGCTGGCCGACTCGAGTCTCCTGGACCTGGAAATTGGCCCGGACGACCGGATTGTAGACCGAGTCGATTCGAATCAGGTCCACCGGTGCATCCTCGGGACGCTCATGCTGCTCGGCCACCACGAACCCACGCCCACGGTTCACCCAGAAGTCCAGGTTGAGCGGACGGCCCTCCGGCAGATCGTCCTGAAGCGTGAACAGCGGCTCGTCGGAGTTCACGATCGTAACGCCCGAGACACTTCCGATCATCGCGGCCGTGACCAGTCCCGCCTTCGACACGGCGAGCTCCAGCTTCGCCTCATCGACGCCCGGATCGAGCACGACAACGAGCTTCTTGAGCTTCTGGATCACCTGGTGGATGTCCTCCACCACGCCCGGAATCGTCTGGTGCTCGTGCTGGACGCCATCAGCCCGGAACGCCCAGATGGCGCAGCCCGGCAGCGACGACAGCAGCACCCGACGAATCGAGTTTCCGACCGTGTGGCCGAATCCCCTCTCCAGCGGCTGCAGTACGTATTCCGCGCGGCGACCGTCGTCGGAACTGCTCTGCTCCTCGACGGTTCCCGGCAGCACGAGTCCTGTAAGATCTAGCCCTGCTGACATGTGCGTATCGCCTCTATTACTTGCTGTACAGCTCGACGATCAGCTGCTCCTGAACGGCGAGCGGGATGTCCGCTCGGCTTGGCTGCTCGAGCATGCGGCCCGTGTAGTTGTCGTAATCGACACCCAGCCAGCTGAGCTGATCCTTGCCCTTTTTGTCCTCCATCGCCTCACGTACCACCGGCGTATCCTGAGCGGCGGGGGCAATCGAAATCTCCTGTCCCGGCGTTACCTGGAAGCTCGGGATGTCCACCGCGGCACCATTCACGCGAACGTGACGATGTCTGACGAGCTGCCTCGCCGCCTTGCGGGAGGGCGCGAACCCGAGCCGGTAGACGATGTTGTCGAGACGGGCCTCGAGCGAGATCAGCAGGTTCTCACCCGTGATACCCTTCACCCGGGCCGCCTTCGTGAACAGCGTGCGGAACTGCTTCTCCCCAACCCCGTAGATGCGCTTCACCTTCTGCTTCTCACGCAGCTGGGTAGCGTACTCGGACGAACGCCTGCGCCGCCGTCCGGTGCCATGCTGGCCGGGCGGATACGCCTTGCGTTCGAGCGCGCACTTCTCCGTGAAGCAGCGCTTGCCCTTCAGAAACAGCTTCTCGTTTTCCCTCCGGCAAAGCCTGCAAACCGGACCCGTATAACGTGCCATCTGGCTTCCTTAACCTGTCGCCTTCGTGTTCCCGGCTGCCCGCCTCAAACCCGGCGCTTCTTGGGCGGACGGCATCCGTTGTGCGGAATCGGCGTGACGTCGCGGATCGACCGGATCGTCAGGCCAGCACTCTGAAGGGCCTGAATCGCCGACTCGCGACCCGAACCCGGACCCTGTACTCGAACATGCAGCCGCTTCATGCCCATCGAGGCGGCTTCTCGCCCCACGGTCTCAGCCGCGATCGTAGCGGCGAACGGTGTGGACTTCTTCGAGCCCTTAAAACCAGCCTTCCCTGCACTGGCCCAGGCCACCGTACCACCGTTGAGCTCCGTGATCGTGATGATCGTGTTGTTGAATGTCGCCTTGATATGGGCGACACCCTCCGCGTCAACCTGGCGCTTCTTCCTGCGAATCGGCTTTGCCACGTGTCGTCGTCCCTATTTCTTGGAAGGCGGCTTCTTCTTGCCAGCCACCGCGCGACGCGGACCCTTGCGGGTGCGCGCATTCGTATGCGTCCGCTGTCCTCTGACCGGAAGACCCCGACGGTGCCGCAGGCCCCGGTAGCAGCCGATGTCCATGAGACGCTTGATGTTCATGGACGTTTCCGTGCGAAGCGCACCTTCCACCTTGTAATGGGCCTCGATGACCCTTCGGAGCTTGTTGACATCCTCATCCGAGAGGTCACGCACCCGGGTGTCGGGATCCATGGCCGCTTCGGCCAGGATCGCCTGCGATGTCGAGCGCCCAATCCCGAAGATGTACGTCAGGGCAATCTCGACCCGCTTTTCCCGGGGGAGGTCAACGCCGGCTATTCTTGCCATTTACCACCCGTTCAGATTGTCGGTCCGCGGGGCCCTGCGGCCTGCCAGACCGAACGTCTTCTATCCTTGCCGCTGCTTATGCTTCGGATCGCGACTGCAGATCACCCGCACCACACCGCGGCGCCGAATAATCTTGCAGTGTTCGCAGATCCGCTTAACGCTGGAACGCACCTTCATGACGCAATCCGTCCTTTTCAACCGTTCACGAGACAGCTTTTGAAGATAACGGCTGTGTGCCCGTGAATCAACGACCTTACTTGAACCGGTAGGTGATACGCCCCTTCGTCAGATCGTAGGGCGACATCTCCACCGTGACCTTGTCTCCCGGGAGGATCCGGATGTAGTTCATGCGGATCTTGCCCGACACGTGGCACGTGATCTCGTGTTCGTTCTCGAGCTTGACCCTAAACATGGCGTTCGGAAGTGCTTCCATCACTTCGCCGGCCATCTGGATCGGTTCCTCTTTCGCCAAACTACTCCTCCTTCGAACCGCGGTCGCCGCGTCGCCCGGTGAGGATCCTGGGACCCTCCTGCGTCACCGCCACCGTGTGCTCGAAATGCGCCGACAGACTTCCGTCAGCGGTTACGACCGTCCATCCATCCGCCATCGTCCGGATGTGACGGCGGCCCACGTTCACCATCGGCTCGATGGCGATGACGAGACCTTCTTCGAGCATCGCTCCCTGACCCCTGAGTCCGAAGTTGGGCACGTGCGGCTCCTCGTGCGGAGCGAATCCGACCCCGTGACCTACCAGCTCACGGATCACACTGTATCCCGCGTCCTCCACGACCGCCTGGATCGCCGCTCCCACGTCGCCCAGCGTCGCTCCCGCCGATGCCTGCTGGACTCCAACATCCAGCGAGGCCCGAGTGACGGCGAGCAGGCGTTGCGCTTCCTCGGAAGGCTGCCCCACTGGCACGGTCACCGCGGCATCCGCGAACATCTCGCCCAGCACCACCCCGACATCCACGCCGAGCAGGTCCCCTTCCGCGAGGCGGCGGTCCGGTGACGGAATGCCATGCACCACCTCGTCGTTGAGGCTCGTGCACAGCGTGGCCGGAAACCCGTACAGCCCCTTGAAGGCCGGTGCGGCGCCTTCATGATCGCGAATGAAGCTCTCAGCCGCCGCGTCAAGATCTCCGGTGCTCACACCGGGCTCGGCACGCTCGCCCACCAGGGCCAGCACGCCGGCGACAATCTCTCCGGCTCGATCGATTGCGTCGATCTCGTCGGCCGTCTTCAGTCGCATCACAGCGACAGACGCTCCAGGATGTCTGCCTGAATGTCGTCGATGTCACCAACGCCCTCGACAGACACGATCCGCACTCCCCTGGCCGAATAGAAGTCCAGGAGCGGCGTCTTCTTCTTTTCGTAGACCTCAAGCCTGCGCTTGATCGTCTCCCGCAAGTCGTCCTTGCGACCCCTCGTCGACAGGCGCTTCATGATCTCGCCGTCGGGAACGGACAGGTCCACTATCGCGTCCAGCTTCTGGCCCATTTTGAGCAGAAGTCTGCGGAGTGCCTCCGCCTGCGCCACGGTCCGTGGAAAGCCATCCAGCAGGAATCCAGGCTCCGACTCCTCGTTCGCCAGTGCCTCGCCCACGATCCCGAGGATCACGTCGTCGGGGACCAGCTCGCCAGCGTGCATGTACCGCTTCGCTTCGAGCCCCATCGGCGTCCCGTCGCGAAGCGCTTGCCTGAGGATGTCTCCGGTGGAATACCGGGGTATCCCCAACCTTCTCGCCAGGAGTTCCCCTTGGGTGCCTTTACCGGCCCCGGGGGGACCCATTATTAAGAGCCTCACGGCCCGATCTCCTCGTCCGGGTCCGTCACATGTACTTCTGACGGCCCCTGTATTTGACCCGCCCCTTCTTCATGAATCCCTCGTACTGCCGGAGCAGCAGGTGCTGCTGCATCTGCTGCACCGTGTCGAGGCCCACACCCACTACGATCAGTAGCGAGGTGCCGCCGAAGAAGAACGTCTGGATATCGAATGCCGCGAAGATCCAGAACGGAAGGATAGCGATCACAGCCAGGTAGATCGACCCTGGAAGGGTCACGCGCGTCAGCACGCGATCGATATACTCCGCCGTCTGCGCACCCGGCTTGACTCCTGGAATGAAACCACCCTGCTTCTTCAGGTTCTCCGCCAGGTCGACCGGGTTGAAGATGATCGCCGTATAGACGTAGGTGAACACGATGATCAACGCAGCGTAGGTCACGTAGTACCACATCGATCCCGGTGCGAAGATCTGGCTCAAGTCGTACAGGAAGCCGGAGGCCCCCTGTCCGCCCGTGAACGAGTAAAGGGTCCCGGGCACGATGATGATGGCCTGGGCAAAGATGATCGGCATCACACCGGCGCTGTTGATCCGAATCGGGATGAACGACTTCTGCCCCTCCCTCACCCGGCCACGCCCCACGACTTTGCGCGGAATCTGAACCGGGATCCGGCGCGCAGCCATGGTGAGCGCGACGACTGCAGCCGTGATCAGGACCAGCACGACCAGGAGCGCCAGCAGCTTGAAGAGGCTGATTCCGCCAGCCCGCAGAAGCTCGATCGTGTTGAATACGGCCGCCGGGAAGCCCTGGATGATCGAGAAGAAGATCAGGAGTGACATGCCGTTCCCGATGCCCCGCTCGGTGATCTGTTCGCCGAGCCACATGACGAAGACACCACCAGCGGTGAGCAGCAGGACAGTCTCGATCCGGAATGCCCAGCCGGGGAATACCACTACACCCGGCTGGGATTCGAGGAAGATCGAGTAGCCGTACGCCTGCATGACGCACAGGAAGACCGTGGAGTAGCGCGTCCACTGCGTCAGCTTCCGCCGGCCGTCCTCGCCCTCCTTCTGCAGCTTCTCGATGGTCGGGAAGGTCGACCCGAGTACCTGGAAGATGATGCTGGCCGAGATGTACGGCATGATCCCGAGAGCGAACACCGTGGCCCGCTGCAGCGCCCCACCCGTGAACAGGTCATAGATACCGAACAGGGTGCCCTGGAACTGGCCGGCCAACTGCTGGAGAGCCAGCACGTTGACGCCGGCCGTCGGGATGTGAGAGCCAAGCCGGTAGATGGCCAGGCAAAGCAGCGTGAAGAGGATCTTGCTCTTCAGCTCCGGGATCTTGAAGAGATTCTGGGCAGCCTGGAGCGCTTGAGTGCGTTCGTTCGCCATATCAGCCGATCAGTTCCACGGTTCCGCCGTCCGCTTCGATCTTCTCGCGGGCCGTTGCGCTGAATGCGTGTGCGCGAACCGTCACCGCGCGGCCGGCCGATCCAACCCCGAGGATCTTGACTGGCTTGGTCAGCGACGCGATGAGTCCGTGTGCCTTCAGCTCTTCGGGCCCGAACGCAGAACCCTCGAGACTCGCGATCAGGCCGACGTTGACGACCTGGTACTCGCGCCGATTGATCGGCTTGAAACCGCGCTTCGGCACGCGCCGATACAGCGGCATCTGGCCACCTTCGAACCACGCCGGGATCGAGGCGCCCGAACGGGACTTCTGTCCCTTATGGCCCCGCCCCGAGGTCTTTCCGTGACCCGAACCATGGCCCCTTCCGACTCGCTTCCGCTTTCCACGGGAGCCCGGTGTCGGACTCAGGTTGTCCAGGCCTATTCTCTTGCTGTCTGCCATGGGTCTAGTCGACCTCCTCGACTTCCACCAGGTGCGCCACGACCCTGATCATTCCACGAATGGCCGGGTTATCTTCCTTGATGACCTCGGCCTGGTGATGGCGAAGGCCCAGCGCCTCGAGCGTCGCGCGCTGCTTTCGCATTGCGTTGCTGCCACTGCGCACCTGCTTAATCCGGATGTTGTTAGCCACGCATCGCCTCCCGGATCACCTCGACATCGACGCCACGCTCGCGCGCCACGGCCTCGGGAGTCATGAGACTCTGGAGGCCGTCCATCGTGGCCGCGACCACGTTGAGCGGATTATTCGAACCGAGGCTCTTGGTGAGGATGTCCTGCACGCCGGCGCAATCGAGCACGGCCCGCACCGGTCCACCGGCGATCACGCCCGTACCCGGAGAAGCAGGCTTGAGGAGCACCCTGCCCGCGCCGTGCCGTCCGATCAGCTCGTGCGGAATCGTACCGCCGCGGATCGGAATCTCGACCATCGCCTTGCGGGCCTGCTCCAGTCCCTTGCGGATGGCCTCAGCCACTTCGTTGGCCTTTCCAAGCGACGTGCCGACCTTGCCCTGGCCGTCGCCAACGGCCACCAGGGCGGTGAAGGAGAACCGGCGGCCACCCTTGACCACCTTCGAGACCCGGTTGATGTGGATCACGTTTTCCTTGAGGTTGTCTCCGTCGTCCCGCCGATCCCGTCTGCGACTCTGCTTCTTCGCCATTCCCTCAGCTTCTCCGAATCCTGCGGTGTTCCCCCCACGTCGTTCGCGGGAGGTCTGCCGTCAAGTAATCTCGCTTAGAATTTCAGCCCGCCGGCCCTCGCCCCATCGGCGAACGCCTTCACGCGACCCTGATAACGATAGCCACCGCGGTCGAACACTATGGTCTCGATGCCGTCGGCCTTCGCCTTCTCGGCCAGCGCCCTGCCCGCCGCGTAACTCGCGGCCACCTTGCCCGAGAGGTCTTCCATCTCGGCCGTCGTGTCGATGGCCAGTGTGGAGATTCCCACCAGGGTGGCTCCACGATCGTCGTCGACCAGCTGACCCTCGATGTTCTTCAAGCTCCGGAAGACCACGAGACGCGGCCGCTCGGCCGTGCCCCGGACCTTCTTCAGAACTCTCTTGTGCCTCGTGGCGCGACGCCGCCGCCGCTCCGCCGACTTGCTGAGTGCCATCTCCTGCTCCTCCGGCCGTGCCCCCGATAACGGGCGTCACGGCTTACGAGATCGTTGTCTATCAGACTCCTACGGCCGCGGCCTTACCAGCCTTGCGCCGCACGTGCTCACCGCTATAGCGAATACCCTTGCCCTTGTAGGGCTCGGGAGGCCGAATTCTGCGAATCCGAGCCGCGACCTCGCCCACGGCCTGCTTGTCGATGCCTCGAACGTGGACCAGGCTCGGTTTCTCCACCGCCAGCTCCACGCCTTCCGGGGCCTTGAACAGCACCGGGTTGCTGTAACCCACCGAGAACTCCACGGCCGAACCCTTCTGCAGGGCCCGATATCCGACACCGTGTATCTCCAGCGACCGCTCGAAGCCCTTGTGTACTCCCTCGACCATGTTGGCCACCAGGCTGCGCGTGAGGCCGTGCAGGGCCCTGTGCCGCGCCTGGTCCGTGGGACGGCTGACCTTGATCTCGCCGTCGGCCAACTCAATGACCATATCCGCATCGAAGCGTCCGCTGAGTTCGCCCTTGGGGCCCTTCACGCTCACGCTGGAGCCCTCGATGGACACGTCCACTCCCTCGGGCACGACGATCGGCTGTCTTCCGACTCTCGACATCTGTATCGCGCTCTACTGTCTGGCGTCCCGCACGTGCGGGACGACTGTTCCTTGCACCCGGTCCTAGTAGACCGTGGCGATAACCTCTCCACCGACGCGTTGCTGCCGGGCCTGCCGGTCCGTCATCAACCCCTTGGAGGTCGACAGGATCGCCATGCCCATGCCCGAACGCACCTTGGGCATCCCCTGGGCGCCGACATATCGTCGGAGCCCCGGCCTGGAAATCCGCCTCAATGAGCGGATGACCGGCTTCTCGTCTTCGGTGTACTTCAGATAGACCCGCAGCACCCCGTGAGCCCCATCGTCCAGGACTT
>JBDHBK010000013.1:0-13361 GCA_039592635.1 Gemmatimonadota bacterium | reverse complement strand
CCAGGTACCAGGTCGGTCAGGCATGCTTCAATCTACACAAAAGAAAGAGGGCCTGTCTGTACATCTGCGACAGGCCCTCTTCGCGCTTTAGAAGGTGCGTCCCTCCGGACCGGTGCGCCTTCAAGCTGCGATCAACTCCGCACCCGGTCGACCGTATCTGGACAGCGTGGCGGTCGGACACTTTTACCATACAGGATCTACCAGGCCTGGCAAGTCCGTGAGATTATTCAACAGTTGCGTGAATGTTATGTATGAGAACAATTTATAATGTCTAATCTCATGTTATCTCGAGACTGATTGAGCGTGCGCCAGCGCCGTAGGCCGCCTCGAACCGCGCCCCCTTCTCCAGGGTCCCGTTGCGCCCGAATCGGGCACGGTAGCCGAGGTTCAATGGAATCGATCCGCGGAGTATGGAAGATGGGGCGAGGTAGCTCAGTTCCCCGACGAGCCGGCGCGTCACGCGGCGACGCGAATAGAACTCGCGAGAGATCCACGCTACGCCGAGATCCAGTGTCTCCCTGCTCATGTGGAGGGGCTCGAACACCACGTGCCCGAAGTCGTAGTGCGCCCAGTCCTTGTCGAAGATCCTGCCCGCCCGATCCATCTCGTCGAACAGTGGCGTGCCCGGGAACGGAGTCAATCGCGTGGCCTGCAGGGCATCGACCTGCGCCTCGTCCAGGAAGTCGAGTGTCCGTTGGAAGACGTCCGGTGAATCGCCGTCGCTCCCGAACACGAAACCTGCGTACACGGCGATCCCATTCTCATGGAGCTTCTGGACCTGGCCCACGTATTCCGCGGCCCGGTTCGGTCCCTTCGTCCATTGACTCAGGTTCTCCTGGGATAGCGATTCGAGGCCGACGAACAGCCCGCCGCAGCCGCTCCTGACGGCAAGTCTCAACAACTCCTCATCGTCAGCCAGGTGAATCCCGCACTGGCTGAACCACTTCTTCCCCAGCGGGATCATGGCCTCGAAGAGGCTGAGGGCGAAGTCGCGGTCCCCGATGATGTTGTCGTCCATGAACACGACCTGGTGACCCATGCCACTCAATTCGTCTATTACGGCCTCCACCGGACGCGTGCGAATCTCGTAGCCGTGGAACGCCGCGATCGAGCAGAACTTGCACCGGTAGGGACACCCGCGGGTGGCCTGGAGGACGTTGGGAGTCAGGTACCGCTTTGGCTGCAGCAGGTCGCCGGGCATCGGGGGCAGGTCCGCCAGGTCCACGCGCCGACTGCGGTAGATGGGGCGGAGCTGCCCCGCCCGAAAATCCTCGATCATGCGAGGGACGTTGTACTCCGCCTCGCCGACGCACACGGCGTCGCAATGCGCAAGCGCCTCGTAGGGCAGAAACGTCGGGTGGAATCCTCCGAAGATCACGGTCTTGCCCCGGTCGCGGAACTGGGCCGCGATTTCGTACGCGCGTGGAGCGTTGAAGGTCATGAACGTGATGCCGATCAGGTCCGCGTCCGTATCGAAGTCCACGGGCTCCACGTTCTCGTCGATGATCCTCGTCTCGACGCCGGCGGGCATGGAGGCGGCAACCGAGAGACTGGGGAGCATGGAAAAGCGGAAAACTCGCGGCCCCCTGGTTCTTCCCTTGCGTTTGGCCCGCCAGATGGAGGCGGTCGGGCTGATGAGATCGAACTTGAGGGTGTCCATAATTCGTCTCCTGGAGTCGTCCTTCCCTCGCAACCGTCCCCGCTACTTGCCACCTCGGGGTCACCCGCCCGTGGCCAGCGCCAGCGCCGTCGTGCCTAACAGGAGAGCCCCCAGCGACAGCCAGCGACCGGTCGCGTCGTACCCTTCAACCTTGCTCAAGGATCGTGTCGGGATCGCTATTCGCGCACTGCCTGCACCACTTTCCCATGTGAACCCGACAAGGCTGTCGGCCGAGAGCCTGGGAAGGGCCAGCACCCAAGTGGTACTGGATACCGTGGTCACGCGAATGCTGTCCGGAAGCTCTGCGACTGCCGTACGGACATCGGTCTCGTGCCAGACCGGCGCACAGCCGGTAATGGACCCGCTCAGTCCAAGAAGCAGGGCGAGCATCACTCGCCCCGAGCGACGACTTCCGGCGTGCGGCCTCATCGTACCGGCACCCGGACAGCGATGCTTGTGCTCTCGGTTCGAACTTCGATCGACGGCAGTGGGACATCGACCCAGCCGCCGGGCGTGACCACGAAACCGACGAGTGCTCCGGCGACTGCTCCGATCGCCGAGCCTAGCAGGGCACCCCCAATGGTAGCGAGGCCCTTGTAGCAGAACCAGGAATTGGGGGCACAGTCGGGCTCATTGCGGTGGCCAACAACCCCGCCGATGATCAGGCCTGAGATGGCGCCGAGAGTGATCCCCACTTGGGCACCGCCCGACTTACCCATGCCCGGGCCGCGCAACTTGAGATTCTCCAGTTCGTCCAAGCTCAAGTTCGAGGGCACACTTCCTTCCTTCTCGATTACCAGGAGCACCCCGTTGGCCGCGTACCCTACCCGACCCTCGCGTTCATGCGTTGGATCAGAGCGAGTGCGGAACCGGATCCAGCTGCCTTGCCCCATGGCTTTGGGGTCAACCGTTCGTGTTTCCAAGGCACCGTCCGGGTGGGCGATGACAGTGTCCGTTGCTGACTCCGTTTGCACCTGAATTAAGGGGGAAGCGGCCTCCTGGACCTGGGCTGTCGCGGAAGGCACCGACCACCCTGATACGGGCACGAGAGTCAGGGTCAAAAAGGTGAAGAACCTGATATGACTCCATGACATGATATCCCCTCCTGTTGATCCAAGCGGGGCGTGACCGCCCCATCGCCAACACGAGGGTGTCTTGGGTCAGTCAAGCGGGGGTCAAGCCAGGATCTACGCCGAAGAAGAATGAGGAGGATCGGCCCGCTCCAATCGTCGGCGAAGGAATCCGTCGGCCTGATCAGTCGCATTGGCCTGGATTGAACAGGGCTCCGTCCTTCAGCCGGCGAGCAACTCCTCGAGAGCCGCGCTGGCTTCCTCGAGCTGTGGAAGATCCGGGTCGGCTTCTTCCCAGGCCTGTAGGAACCGGATGTAGGCGGCGCGGGCCTTCTCGCGCTCGCCGAGCTGCGTGTAAGCACGACCGAGCTGCAGGTTCGCCACGTGCGGGACGCCGGTGGCGCGAAGAGCTTCCAGGTATGGGACCGCGTCACCCGGCCTGCCGTCCTCCAAGTCGAGGTCGCCGAGCCACCAGCGTACCCAGACGCTGGGCGGCAGGGCCGTCCAGGCCAGGTCCCTCAACTTCAAGATCGCTTCTTCACGCTCAACCGGGTTGCCATTCCTCGCCCAGCCATAGGCATCGATGGCATCGGCTGCCAGCGTCAGGAGCGGCAGACGCGCAGTCTCGCCGTCCTCCCCCGTCCCGCCCGCAGCCATGCGAATCTCGCCGAGCAGGCTTTTGATCTGCTCTTCCCTTCCATTCTCGGCGTAGTACGCGCCAAGCGTCATGAGACAGTGAATCGGTGCCTCGGCCGCCGGGCCACACGCATCACGCACGAACCACGGCTCGAGAGTCTCCTGCGGTGAGGGCCTCAACGTTCGATCCACGGCGTACTGGACCCACATCCCGCTCCATCCTCCGGCCGGAGCGGATACCGTTTCGAGGGCCGCATCCGCTTTGCCCCCTGTCAGGTACAGCCACCCCAGGTTGCCGCCCGCCGGATGTCGCCGTCGTTGGAACTCCAGAAAGATCGGCTCCATCGCCACGGGCCGGCCCGCGGTCAGCCACAGGTCGACGTACGCGTTGTCCAGCATCCCGTCGCCCATCTCCGGCACGCGCGCCGCGGCGGCCGCCTGTTCGGTCGAATCACCGAGGATGAGGTCGTACGCCAGTTCCAGGCCCGGCAGGCGCTGGGCGCCCAGGGGTCTCAGTTGATCGAGAACGCGTCGGGCCGTCGCCGTGTCCCGATGGATGACGGCGTACTCGAACAGGTGAATGTAGTACGGAGCGAAGGACGGCTCGAGCTCTACGGGCCGCTCGAAGACCCTCCCGAGGTCCTCCCAATCCAATTGGAGGTCGCTCCAGAAGTGGAAGTAGAACTCGCTGAGCAGGAACCACGCGTCGGGGTCGTCCGGGTAGCGGCGGGTGATCTCCCGCACGTCGTCGACCGCGCTGACATCACCGGCCAGCAGCGCGACGTTCCCCTCCATGATCGCTCGATCCCGCGCGGTCAACCTCGCACCGAGGCGCTGTGCCTCCCTGAGATGCTCCATGCCGCGGTCGCTGGCGATGTTCTCTGCCCACCCGTACGCGTCGCCGAGCCTGAAATGCGCCAGCGCCATGTCGGGGTCTTCGACCAGGGCGCGCTCGTACGCCTCGATGGCCCGATCGAAGTCCGCCCGCCGGTAGTACGCCTCTCCCTCTAGATAGGCCTTCAGCGCCGGTAGAGAGGCGGTCGTCAGGCTCATGGCCGCCCGCGCCGTGACGCTTTCTCCGCCCTCTTCCGCGAGCAGGGCCCGCAGCGTCTGAACGCCCAACCGGTTGGCCAGGGCACCGATGCTGTCGGCCGGTCCCTCTACCTGGCCACTCCCGACTTCTCTGCCGGACTCGACGTCGTAGACATCCGCCGCCAGGCGAACGCCGTCGCCGATGGCCATCACTGTGCCATCGATCACGTACCGCGCTCCAGCGGCCCTAGCCACCTCCAGTCGGGTGGCCAGATCGGCGATCTCGCCTTCCGCCACCGCTTCGTCCCACCGCGCGAGGACGGTGCGACTGTCGATCGTCCGGTACCCTCCGACGTCGTCAAGATTGGTGCTGAGGAGGTCAACCATCCCCTCGCGGAACATCCCCAACTCTTCGCCGCGCACGGTGAATGGAACGATGGCAATCCCCTCGGCGGCCTCGCCTGCGATCGCCTCCACGGGGGCAAAGCTCTCGCCACGGTCCTTGATGACGACGTACAGGCCGGCCAGGCCGAACAGGAACCAGAAGGCGAACACACCTCCCAGGATCGAGCGACCCCACGTAAGGTGGGGCAGCTTGCCCTTCTTCAGGCTGTCGGCCAGGTCTTTCGGATCGACCTCCCACGCCCCGGGAAGCTCGCCGGTTTGCTGCTTCTGCCCTGTCCCCGGCATGGCCTGCACGAGGGCCGTCGAGACGATGACGACGAGTCCGATGAGAAGCAGAAGGAGAGCGACGGGCACGATCCAGCTGGGCAGCGAGAGACTGTCCTGCAGGAGGTCAGCGACCTCCAGGACGCCCCACGCGGCACCCAGGTAGACGGCGAGAACTCGGACGATTCGGGCGCGCTTCAGGCGGTCCCAGGTAGATTCTGGCATCCCACAAGATAGAGAAGGCGATTCGCCGCGCAACGGCGACGGCCCGTCAATCGCCCAGCGTCTCAGGCCTTCCCCGTGGTCTGACCTCCAGGCGGGCCTTCGCCTCCTCGGCCGGTACGAGGTCCGCCTCGACGCTGATGGCCTGCGGCCCGGGGGCGATCAGGAACGAGCCTTCTGGCACCCTGAACGAGCCCGTGACCTGGTGCCGCGCATCGAGAACGGAGACTTCGACGCCTCCCTCGTAGCGCAACGATGAGCCCGCTTCGAGCGTCACGGGCAGCAGCCCGGGCTCCCGTCCGTCGAGCCCGATCCGTATCGCGGAGACGCGACCATCCTCGGCGGTCAGGACCCAGTGCAGGTCCTGTTCGGAACCCGGATTCTCGAACAAGAGCGCGGAAGCGCTCGGCTCGCCCGGCTGCCGCACGCCTCTGTCGTGCCGGATGATCTCCGGGTGGATCTCGACCAGGCTCCAGTCGGCCGGATCATCCGAATCGGCCCGCTCAAGTGTGAACTCCGTTCCCACATCTTCCATCCTGGACTTCTGCTCCTCGCTGAAGACGTCGGCCATGCGCGCCTTCTCCCACGCGCCGATCGCCTCGAGGATACGTTTCGAGAAACCGTTTCCTTCCAGGGCCTCGTAGCTGGTGACGAATGCGTAGCCGGCATCGAAAGCGGCCGAGCGGGCCAGCATCCACTCCACGTCTTCGATCGAGATCTCCGGCGTCATGCGGAACCAACCGAGCATGGCCGGCATCAGGTTGCGCTTGAAGTACGGCTGGTTCTTGAGGCGGTACTCGGTCTGGCTCTCCCGGAATCCGGCGTACCAGGGCTCGCCCCAGTTCATGCGCGTGTAGATGTGCCAGAAGTAATGGGTGGTGCGACTGGCGTCGGCGATGTAGTGACTGCGGATGTCGGGGGACAGCTGATCGTACCACGTCGACGTGAACAGGATCTCGCCGTAGTTGCCCATCCCGGTGGACTGGTTGCCCTCGACCCCGTCGAACGAGATCTGCCTGAGGCCTGTCTCGTTGAACAGGTCAGCCAGCGTCGAGGCCATCTCCATGCCGAGCTCGGCGTTGGAGAGGAAGACGTTGTATCCGTGGTCCGCCAGGAGAGAGATCTCTTCGCCGGCCCCGTGCGGCGCCGGCCGCGTGCCGAAGGCCCCCCGCGACACGTCTAGAAGCCGCCACGGCTCCTCTTCGGACACGGCCCGGTACTGAAGCAACTCCTCGCCTACCACCGCGGTGCGAAGGTTGTTGTTCTCGTACTGGGCGAAGAAGTCTGGCGATGCCACCGGGATCTCGCCCTGCGCCGCATCGACATCAGCCGCCAACTCGCTCGATCCGACCTGGGCCAACCGGGGATCGGGTACCGGCGTGACGTAGGGATCGTTGGTGGTGATGAAGTTGGAGAGCGTGTGAACCCCGACGTGGATTCCCTGCGCTTCGGCGCGCTCCACCACAGCACGCAGGCCGTCCCGGCCCGAGGCGAACCGGTCGTTGAGGTCGAAGTGCCCCCAGTTCTCGAACGGTTCGGGGTGGTACAGGTACCGGAGCCCCGCCCGCCTGGTCCACTCGATCGCCTGGTCCGCATCGTCTTCGCTGAAGTCGAGGATCAGGTAGGCGGCGTTGGCCGCCCGGGCCGTCTTCCCCCACTCGCCGTCGATCATCGGGTGAGGAAGCCCCTCGGCGACTTCGATCGCCCCGAGCGTCTCGAGCGCGCGGTCCGCGGGCGAACCGAACAGGGCGATCTTCGACCCGACCACTCCGCCGTCGTCGAATGCCGGGGCCACGTACCTCGCCTTGCCCCAGTTCTCGATCACGCGGTCCGTCGACCGATCGCGCGTGTACGCCTGCAACGTGCTCCCGAAGTCCTCGGGCTTGGCGGCCTCGACCCTGTACAGGACGTAGCGGCTCTTCTCCCCAGCGAGGTCGCTGAAGTCGCCTGACTCGAACAGGTCGACCTGCGGCGGGAAGTCGTTGTCCCGCCAAGGCAGCCCACCGAGCGTCTTCGGGTTCAGGGCCTGGATGCCCATCGCGAACTCTGAGTCACGCACTACGCCGACGGTCTCCCCGATCGTCTCAGAGATGGTCGTGGCGTACGGTCCCCAGACCACGAGCTCGACGGGGGCGCTCACCTCCAGGAGCTCAATGACGAGGTGGGTCTCCTTCTCCTGTACGGCGATCCGAGCGGTGAGGTCGTCCACGTAGGCCAGGGTCGCGATCCCGGCCGCGACGTCCCACGAGAGGGATTGGGGTGGGTGCAGGACTCCCCCGGTCTGTACTGAGAGAAGGGGCGATCCGACGGAAACGGTAGCGTAGTCCCGGCCGGTCAACTCGTCGACAAGCCGCGCGACGTGGCCCGCGCCGTCAACCTTCAGTTGCAGGCTCCCGGCCTTCCATAAGGCCCCATCTCCCGGAGCGCAGGCGGCGAGCGCTCCCGCGAGGAGCAGGAGCCGGCAGGTCACTGACCGCCTCCTCCATTCGGGTCGACGTACGCGGCCGGCTGCTCAACGCTCGATGGTGGATCGGCTTGCAGTTGCTCGAGAAGGACCTCGATCGCTCGCTCGAGGCTCGGATCCCGTCCCGCCGCGACATCATCCGGTCGGTCCACAACCTCGATATCGGGGCTTACCCCAACGCCTTCCACCACCCACTGCCCCGCCCTGTCATAGAAGCGGAACCTGGGCACGGACACCGAACCCCCGTCCGCCAGACCGGGGTTGCCGGACAGCCCGATCAATCCACCCCAGGTGCGGGTGCCGATCAGCGGCCCAAGGCCACGCTCGCGGAAGAAGTATGGAAGCGCATCCCCCCCGGAGGCCGCCAGACCGTTGATCAGCATCGCCTTCGGCCCGTCATGCACGAAGCCCGGTGTGCGCATCGGCTCGATGTCGCGACGCGCCCAGTAGGCCAGCACCGGCCGATCGAGGAGCTCGATCATCCGGTCGGGAATGAAGCCGCCCCCGTTGTATCGATCATCGATGATCAGTGCATCGAAGTCGGTACGCGGATAGAAATTCTTGAACAGCTCCCGGTTGCCTTCGACCGCCGTATTCGGCAGGTGGATGTAGCCGATGCGTCCCCCTGAGGCCTCATCCACCCGGCGGCGGCGATCCTGTACCCAGTCCAGGTACCGGAGGTTGGTTTCTCGAGCGATGGGACGGACCCGCGCGTCGCGTGCTCCTTCCATGCCCGGTTGGTCACTCACGGTGAGAGTCACCGGGCGACCCGCCTTGTTCTGGAGCCAACGATACGGATTCTCCGCCGTCGTGAGTTCGTGTCCGTCGATCGCGAGCAGGTAGTCGCCTTCGCTGACGTCCACTCCGGGCTCGGTCAGGGGCGATCGGAAGGCCGGGTGCCAGTTCTCTCCCGGGAAGATCTTCGTGATCCGGTAGCGGCCGGACTCGTCGGCCGTCAGCTCGGCTCCTATCAGCCCTCCGTCGTGGCGATCGACAACCGGGATGTCTCCCCAGTTCACATACAGATGGCCTGCGTTCAGTTCGCCGCCAAGTTCGCCGAGGATGTAGTCGAGGTCTCCACGGTGAGCCACGTGGGGAACCAGCTGCTCGTACCGCACTCCAAGCGCCGCCCAATCCAGTCCGTGCATGCCGGGGTCGTAGAACCAGTCGCGCATGATGCGCCATGCATCGCGATAGATCTGTGCCCACTCGGCGCTCGGATCGACCAGCACTTCCATGCCATCGAGCTCGAGCATGTCCTCGCCGGTCTTCTGGTCCGGCGCCACCTTGGCCATTCCCCAACGGCCACGCTCCGAATACAGGACCTTCTTCCCGTCCCGCGACACGTTGAAGAAGCCCACGCCCTCGAGGATCGTTTCCTCCTTCTCGTCCTCGAGCAGGTAGCGCTTGAGGTCCGGAGGCCCGCTGGCTCCAGTGGCGGAGTAGAGGTACAGGGGGCCCTCGGACGTGGCCTCGGCTCCGCTGTAGCTTCCGGACGAACCCGGAACGGCTACCACGCGCGACTCGAAACCGGCGACCTGAAACTGGAGAGGCGTATCTTCGCCGTTTCCGTCCTCGTCCTCGCCGTTCGCTTCCTCGGCCACCGCGTCGGGCTCTTCGTCGTCGCTCTTCGGCTGGAACGGGCGCTCGATGTCAGGGTGAACCGTCCCCACGTACAGGCGAGTCGGACCCGTGTAGACGTACGAGAATTCCCACCCGGAGAACGTGAGGTTCATGTCCCGATTGGACAGGAAGTACACGTAGCGGCCGTCCGGGTCGAACGCCGGTGCGTAGCTGGTGACCATCGGGTCGGTCAGGGCCCGGGCCTCTTCGGTCGCCAGCGAGTAGACCCAGATCACCTGCATGCGAGTCTCGCCCGTCTTCGTGTAGGCGATCCAACGGCTGTCCGGGGACCAGGTGTACGAGGTGATGTCGTTGGTCTGACTGCGATCCACGTCGACGATGCGACCGCTCTCCACCTCGACGTACCGAAGGCGCTGTTTCTTGTCGCCGAAGGCCAGTTTCTCGCTGTCCGGTGACCAGACCGGAGCGAAGCGCCATACGTCACCGTCCGTCGTTACGCGGCGTTCCTCTCCCGAGCCGTCCCGGCTGCGCACGTACAATTCGTACTCTCCCGTCGCGTCACTGAGATAGGCGACCCAGCGACCGTCCGGTGACCAGGCAGGCGACATCTCGCGAACGCCCTGGGTCCGAGTGAGATTGCGCACGCGACCGTTCTCAGCGGGCACGGTCCAGATCTCGCCACGTGCGGAGAACAGGGCGCGGGCCCCGGATGGTGATATCTCGACCGACTCGATGTTTCCCGACACATTGCGGACGAAGGGACTGGTGAACGGCAGATCGCCGGCCACACGGATTGGCAGGCGGCTCGAGGCCCCGCTCGCCGGGTCGAAGTGATAGATGTAGCCGCCGTTCTCGTACACCACCCCGCCGGGTCCGCCGCTCGGCCACAGGACGTCGAACTCCTCGTGTCTCGTGACCTTGCGCACACCACCCGTCGCCGTGTCGTAGGCGTACAGGTTGAGCTTCCAGTCCCGATCCGAAGTGAAGTAGATCGTGTCGTCCAGCCACACGGGCTGGTTGTCGGTGGCCGGACCGTTGGTGATCTGTTCCGCCGTGTTGGCGGCCAGGTCATAGATCCAGACGTCCTGGGCCCTGCCACCCCGGTAGCGCTTCCAGGTCCGGAACTCGCGCTCCATTGGAGTAAACGCCACGCGGGACCCCTCCGGCGACAGGTCGCCTCCGCCGATCTCCGGGATCGCGAGGGGAGTCTCCATGCCTCCGTTCACCGACACCTGGTAGGGTCGGCCGAGGCGAACTCCCCACGGAAGGCGATTGGCGCGGAACACGACGTTCTCGCCGTCAGGGGTCCAGCCCAGAATCCGGTTGTCGAACCCTCCGCGAGGAGGCATCGGACCGACATCGTTGTAGTAGGTCAACTGCCGCGGGGTACCCCCCTCGACGGGTATGACGTGAACCTGGCGAGTGCCACTGTATTCGGCGGAAAAGGCGATCAGGGTCCCGTCCGGGGAGAACTTGGGAAAGACTTCCATCCCCTCGTGCGACGTCAGTCGCCGGGCCAGCCCTCCCGACGTGTCCGAGATCCAGATGTCGCCGGCATACACGAACGCTACCCGGTCGCCGTGGATATCGGGAAAACGCAGGAGGCGGGTCAGATCGTTCGAGGAACTCTCCTGCGCAGGCGACAGAGTCGGGTGGGAGACCAGGCACGCAAGCAGAACAGGCAGGACCATCAGTCGGAATCGCATTGAAACTCCGTATCGTGGTTCAGTCGTCGGCGTCGGGATCCACCGGCCGAATGAAGAGCATGCGCGCGAACTGGAGAGCGCTCTGAAAGAGAGGCCACAGCAAACCGATGAACACGACGGCCGGCGTCTCTTCGATCACCCCCGACGCATGCACGACGGATAGGAAGCCGATGACGAGGTATCCGACCAGAATGCCCCAAATGACAGGAGCCTGAAACAGCTCGGGCACCTTGCGATAGAAGTAAATCGTCCGGCGGACCTGGCTTGCTGGAAAGCCAAGACAGAAGACGGCGAGGAGTCCGCTGCCAATCCGCAGGGCCCCCGGCACTTCGCTGGCATAGAGAGCCATGATGGAGAGGCCGAGAAAGGAAGTCGCCAGCGACGGTACGAGAAGCAGGAACATCCGGTATCGCTCGAGGGGCGTCAGGCGCCGCTCGAACGTTCGGCTCAGTACGACCACGATGCCCGAGAACCCGGCCAGACCGATGGCCACTTCGGCAATCGTGGCTAGTGCTTCGGTTAGATCGCCCAACTCATACCTCGCTGCCCGGATGCCTTCTTCCTCCGACGAGCCACGAACATTGGGCCAGAAGCTGGTTCTGGGAAGGGCCGTCGCGCACGGGCCTTGGGATGGTGTCGAAGTCGCGAGCCAGAAACATCGGGCCGGCGGTTGGCGTAGGAGACCGGACACGGGACTCTGACCGGGTCCTCAGAATCCGGCGCTACGAGGGAGGACAGGATGTCGGGACGGTTGAGACGACTGCGACTGACGGAGATTTCGGCGGCGGCCACTGCGGCTCTTCTGATTCTGGGCGCAACAACGACCGCTCGAGGACAGGCCGCGGGTGAGGCACCGACTCTGTCCTACGCTGTCGACCTGAACGATCGGGCCGACGACCGGTTCCACGTGCGCATGTTCGTGTCCGGCCTGGGCCCGGACAACGCGATCCTCCAGTTCGCGTCCACGGCGCCTGGCACCTACCAGGTCATGGACATCGGCCGGTACGTGAGAGAGCTGCACGCGTTCGACTCGGATGGAACCGAGGTCGGTGTGGAGCAGGTAACCACCAACCAGTGGCGATTCACAGATCCTACAGCCGTAGCCGAGATCCGGTACTCGATCGCCGAGACGTGGGACACCCCGGTGGATGAGCACCAGGTGTACCCGATGGCAGGCACGTCCATCGAAGACGACCACGTGCTGATCAACGCGCACGCCGTCTTTCCTTTTCCCACAGGGATGCAGGACGCTCCGATCGAGCTCCGCCTCGAGTACCCGGCGGAGTGGGAGATCGGTACGCCGCTCGACACGAACGCCGAGGGCGCCTACCTGGCCGACGACTACGACCACTTCGTCGACTCTCCGATCCTGCTGGGCCGCCTCAGCTACGCCAGCACCACCGTCACCGGCGTACCGGTCGAGATCTACACCTACTCGGTCACCGATCGGATCCAGTCCGAGCAGCTCCTGGAGGCCATGGACCTCATCCTGCAAGCGGCGGGCGAGTTTCTTGGTGAGCTGCCGGTGGACCGCTACACGTTCCTGTTTCACTTCGAGGGACAGAATCCGATGGCCGGCGCGTGGGAGCACTCCTACAGCTCCGAATACGTGCTGCCGGAAGGGAATCTCTCGGAGCGATACGGGAACATGATCTCCGACATCGCGGCGCACGAGTTCTTCCACGTGGTGACACCGCTCCACATTCACAGCGAGATCATCGAGAACTTCGACTTCGAGACGCCGGTGCCGTCGGAGCACCTGTGGCTCTACGAGGGGGTGACGGAGTGGGCCTCGGACGCGATGCAATTGCGGGCCGGGCTCAAGGACCCGGACGCCTACCTGGCGGACCAGGTCCAGAAGATCCGGTCCGACGAGGGCTTCTTCGACCAGGATTACAGCCTGTCGGACCTGGCGTTCACGTCGTACACGGCGGAGGGCCAACGCCAGTACGGCAACATCTACCAGCGTGGAGCGATCGTTGGTAACCTGCTCGACCTGAGGCTGCTCAAGCTGTCGGGCGGCGAGTATGGACTGCAGGAGCTCATGCTGGACCTGGCGGAACGCTACGGCGAGTCACGTCCGTTCCCCGAGGATGAGTTCTTCGACATCGTGACGGAGATGACCTATCCCGAGATCGGGGATTTCTTCGAGGCTTACGTGCGGGGAACGGAGCCGCTGCCGATCGACGAGTACTACGGGTGGATCGGGATCGAACTGGAGCGGCGCGAGGACGGACGTGCGGTACGCTTCTCTGTCAATCCGGAGCCGTCGCCCGAGCAGAAGGCCTTGAGAGACGCCTGGGTCTCGAACCCGTAGG
>JBDHBK010000012.1:0-13703 GCA_039592635.1 Gemmatimonadota bacterium | reverse complement strand
CAGCCCGATCACTGGCTGGAGCACGGACAGAGCCTGGCCTTCGGATCGATCGAGTTCGAGGTCCGTCACGCACCCGGCCACTCGCCGGGCGGGGTCGTGCTCGTGGGCGATGCGGAGGCCTTCGTGGGCGACTGCGTGTTCGCGGGCTCGATCGGACGGACGGATCTTCCGGGGGGAGACACGGGCACGCTGCTGCGCTCGATCCGCGAGCAGATCCTGACCCTTTCGCCCGCGACGACCCTCTATTCCGGACACGGACCGGCCACCACGGTCGAGACGGAGGCCGAGTCGAATCCGTTCGTGGGCCGCAACGCGACCTGGGGCTGATGCTACCCCCGGAGGACTCCCGCCCGGCGGCCGATTCGGAACGTAGCGACGAGGCAGAGGCCGGCCCCAAGAACCCGCCGCGGCCCAGGGCCGAAGTCACGGAGCGGCTCTCCGAGATGCGATGGGTGCTGGGAGGGTTCGAGCGTGCCCTCGTCCTTACCCACGACAACCCGGATCCCGATGCCATCGCCTCGGCCGCGGGCCTCGGGTTCCTCATCGAACGTATCTCGGGAATCCCCGTGACCCTGGCCTTCGGCGGGATCATCGGTCGAGCCGAGAACCGCTCCCTCATGGAAGAACTGGGTGTCCCGTTCGAGCGAATCGAGACCGTCGATATCGCTCCGGACACCGCCATTGCCATGGTGGACACGCAGCCCGGGGCCGGCAACAACTCGTTGCCCCTGGGCCGGACGGCGACCGTGGTCCTGGATCACCATCCTCCGCGGTCGGAGGGCGAAGCGCCGGCGTTCGTCGACATACGGCCCGAGTACGGCGCCTCGGCTTCGATGATCGTCGAGTACCTCCGGGCGGCCCGTCTGGAGCCGGACCGGAAGCTCGCTACGGCCCTGTTCTACGGAATCCAGTCGGAGACCATGGACCTGGGCCGTGAGGCCTCGGACGAGGACGTGGCGGCCAGCATCTTTCTCTATCCGCGCACTGACCCGGCGTCGATCTCGCGAATCCGACACGCGCGCGTTCCGCGGGGCGTGTACCGGTCGATTCACGAGGGATTGGAACGGGCCTGGAGCCGTGGAGACGTCGTGTTCGTTCCGCTCGGAACTCTCGAATACCCCGATCTCGTGGCCCAGCTGGCGGATCTGTTCCTCAGGGTCCACGGGGTGGACTGGGTGATCGCCGCCGGGCTGTACAAGGACAGCCTCCTGATCTCGGTGCGAGCCCATCGTCCGGATGCTCACGCAGGCGAAGTGGTCCAGGGAGTGGTCGGGGACCGGGGATCGGCCGGCGGTCACGGCGAGATGGCCGGGGGGCGAATCGACCTGCAAGGCACGCCGGATGCCGATCCCGACCGCCTGATCGCGGACGTGTTCGATCAGTTCGCGCTGGCCCTGAACGTAGGAGGGCTCCCGCCCCAGTCCCTCATCGAGGGCACGCCTGATCCGGATGGGACTCCGTGATCCGGATCGGTCTCACAGGCACCATGGGCGCAGGGAAGAGCACCGTGGGTGGCCTGTTCGAGTCATGGGGAGCGCACCGGGTGGACGCCGACGTCCTGGCGCGCCGCGTGGTGGAGCCGGGACAGCCGGGCCTCGAGGCGATCCGGCGAACGTTCGGCGACCGGATGCTGCGGGACGACGGGACGCTCGATCGGGCCGCCTTGCGGGCGATCGTCTTTGACGACACCGAGGCCCTGCGGCGTCTCGAGGCCATCATCCACCCGCAGGTGGACCGGTTGCGCGCCGAATCGCTCGATCGGGCCGAGCGTGAGGGCGCCCGGGTGGCGGTGCTCGAGATCCCTCTCCTGCTCGAGAAGAACCTGTCCCACGAGTGCGACATCGTGGTCGTTGTAGATGCCCCGGAGGACGTTCGCCGGCAACGCGTTACGGAATCGCGGGGACTCACGCCCGAGGAGTTTGCAGCCATGGATTCCGCCCAGTGGCCGGGCGAGCGCAAGCGCGCCGCGGCGGACCACGTCATCTGGAACGACGACGACCTCGAAAGCCTCGAGTCGGAGTCGCGCGAGGTGTGGGATGCCGTGACCGGGGCCAGCGCGGCGTACGAGGAGCGCGCACTGGCCCGCGTCGAGTGGCGTGTCGATCTCCACATGCACACGAACGCCTCGTCCGATTGCCTCCACTCTCCCGCCGACGTGGTTCGGCAGGCGCGGGACATCGGACTGGACAGGATCGCGATTACCGACCACAACGAGATCGAGGGGGCGTTCGAGGGCCGGGACATCGACCCGGACCTGGTGATCGTGGGAGAGGAGGTGCGGACGGACGAGGGGCTGGATCTCATCGGGCTGTTCCTCACCGAGCACATTCCGCGCGGGGGTACGTTCCGCGACGTGGCGGAAGAGATACGCCGCCAGGGAGGCGTGGTGTACGTGCCGCACCCCTTCGATTCCCGCCGGGGCACGACCGAGGAATTCCTGGAGGGTGTTCGCGATAGCATCGACGCCGTGGAGGGCTTCAACGCCCGCATCCACGATCCACGAAGGAATCAGCGGGCGCAGAACTGGGCCCTGGCGAACGGGTTTCCCGTGGGGGCGGGAAGTGACGCCCACCTGCTGAGCGAGATCGGGCAGACCCGGGTGGTCATGCCCTCGTTTTCCGGCCCGGCGGATTTCCTGGTCGCGCTGTCGGACGGGAGAATCGAGGGTCGCGCGTCGAGTCACTTCGTGCACGTGGGTTCCACGTGGGCCAAGATCGCCAGGAAGCTCGGTATCAGCGGATGACCGACTTCCAGCCCCGCGAGCGCTGGGGCACGCGGATCGGCCTGATCCTGGCCATGGCCGGGAACGCGGTCGGTCTGGGCAACTTCCTGCGCTTCCCGGTGCAGGCCGCCCAGAACGGCGGCGGCACCTTCATGATCCCGTACTTCGTGTCATTCCTGGTGCTCGGCATCCCCCTGATGTGGATCGAGTGGGGCATCGGCCGTTACGGGGGACGTTTCGGCCACGGAACCGTGCCGGGGATGTTCGACGCTCTCACGGACGGGAGAAAATGGTGGGCCAAGTACGCGGGTGTGCTGGGCCTGTTCATGCCCTTCGTCGTCTTCATCTACTACACGTACGTGGTGTCGTGGATGCTCGGCTTCAGCTTCTTCAGCCTCACGGGGTCATACTTCGGCCTCGATGAAGTCGAACAGATGCGGGTCTTCCTTTCTTCGTACCAGAGCCTGTTCGACTCGTCGGTTCACGGCGGCTGGGTCGCCCTCGTGTTCTTCCTGGTCACCCTGGCGTTTCTCGGGTGGGTCCTGTCGCGTGGGATCAGCGGGGGGATCGAGAAGCTGGCCCTCATCGGGATGCCGATCCTGTTCCTGTTCGCCTTCCTGCTCGCGGCGCGGGTCCTCACGCTTCCGGCGGCCGAGTCGACCCCCCTGGCGGGTCTGAACTTCATCTGGAACCCGGAATGGGGAAGCCTCGCCGAACCCAAGGTCTGGCTTGCGGCGGCAGGGCAGATGTTCTTCACCCTGTCGCTCGGCATGGGAACGATTCACACCTACGCATCCTACCTGTCGGAGCGCGACGACATCACGTTGACCGGACTCTCTACCGGCGCGACGAACGAGTTCGCCGAGGTCGTTCTCGGGGGGACGATCGCGATTCCGGCTGCCGTCGTGTTCTTCGGTATCGAAGGCGCACAGGAGGTGGCGAGGGGCGGCTCGTTCGACCTCGGTATCGTGGCCATGGGCGTGGTGTTTCAGGGCCTGCCGGGCCCGGAGTTCCTGGCCCGCCTCACCGGTTTCCTGTGGTTCTTCCTGCTGTTCATCGCGGGCATCACCTCGGCCGTGGCCCAGGCGAGCCCCGCGATTTCGTTCATGCAGGAGGGATTCCGGTGGCGCCGCCGCAAAGC
Source organism: Gemmatimonadota bacterium (assembly GCA_039592635.1). Lineage (GTDB taxonomy): Bacteria > Gemmatimonadota > Gemmatimonadetes > Palauibacterales > Palauibacteraceae > Benthicola. The sequence goes on along the minus strand of JBDHBK010000012.1, from coordinate 9,840 downwards.
CGTTCGCGCCCTGATGGCCGCGGCTCTCGGGATCGGAATGCTGCACGTCATCTTCTACTCGAAGGGTTTTCTGGACGAGTGGGATTACTGGGCGGGGACCTTCGGGCTCGTGATCTTCGCGGCGATCGAAATCGCCCTGTTCTCGTTCGTATTCGGGATCGATCGGGGCTGGGATGAACTCCACAAGGGCGCCGACCTTCGCATTCCACCGATCTACAAGCCGATCATGAAGTGGGTCACGCCGGCCTTCCTGTATACGCTGTTGATCTGGTGGGGAGTCACCGAGGCGGTTCCCCAACTCCTGATGGAAGGGAAGGATCCGGCAATCTTCGGCTACCTGTGGTTCAGCCGCGCGGTTTTGCTCGTCGTCCTGGCGATCGGGCTGGTCCTGGTGCGTGAAGCGTGGCGCCGAAAGGAAGGAGACCGAGCGTGAGTGCAGGCGGGATGACACCCTTCGCTCTCGGGTTCATGGTCGTCAGCATGGCCAGTGTGACCGTGCTGGTGGTCTATTGCTACTCGAGAATCCTGCGTGACGGACGTCGACTGGATGGGGAGGCGGAAGATTAGATCCATGGACCTGGCCCGGCTTTCGGGCCTCAAGCGCGTACTCCAGGAGCTGGAGCCCGGCCGCAAGGTCGTGCTTTCCACGCATCTGAACGCGGATGGAGATGGGGCCGGCAGCCAGGCGGCTGCCGCGCACTGGCTGGCACGCCGCGGCCTGGAGCCATCGATCGTGAATCCGACCCCGTTCCCGGACCAGTTCCGGTTCCTTCTGACGGAAGGAACCGGGGCCTGGACCCCAGCCGACGCGGAGGGCGAGACCGCGACGCGCGAGGCCGACGTGTTCCTCGTGCTGGACACGGCAGAGCCGTCGCGACTCGGACCGGTGATGAGCCGGACTTCGGGGCGCAGGATCCTGGTGGTGGACCACCACCCGACCACCTCTTCGTCCATCGGCGACGTAGTGGTGTGCGATCCGACGGCCTGTGCGACGGGCGAGCTCGTGTTCGACCTGATCGAGGTGGCCGGTGACACGGTCACCCTCGCGGAAGCGCAGGGCCTGTACGTGGCGATCGCAACGGACACGGGTTCCTTCCGCTACGCGAACACCACCGCGAGTACACACGAGATCACGGCGGATCTTCTTCGCGTCGGCGTGGATCCCGAGGAGATGTACCTGCGCATCTATGCCCAGTACACGCCCGCCGGCCTGGAGCTGGTGCGACGCGCCCTGGAGCGCCTTCGTGTATCCGAAGACCTCCCGGTCGCGTGGATCTCCCTGCGACAGGCAGACCTGGCCCAGACCGGAGCGACCAAGGAGGACCTGGAGGGGATCGTCGAGTACGCCCGGCGCATCAGGGGCGTTCGGGTGGCGCTGCTGTTCCGGGAGCTGCATGACGGAACGACGAAGGTGTCCCTCCGCTCCACCGGGGACGCGGACGTGGCGGCGGTTGCGAGACGGCTCGGCGGGGGAGGTCACGTCAAGGCGGCTGGCGCCGTCATACCCGAGAACCTGGAGGCCGCCGAGGCCCGGGTGTTGCAGGATGTCAGGGAGGCCCTTTCCTGAACGCGCCCGATGCTTACATTAGTGGTGTCCTGCCCGTCCACCGCCTTCACCGGCGGCTGGGATACGTTTCTCCTCTCGGCGAGGGAGTGATGGAACTGGACAGGACAGACAGCCAGGCGATGTCGAAGTCCGGCAGAAACGGCAACGGCGTCGCCGGCCCCACAGACGATGAGACCCGACGGGAGGTAGCGACTCGCCTCCGCGATCTCGGCCAGCGCATCGCGCCAGCCGAGATCAGTGACATCTGGGTCTTTCCTCCGCTGTCTCACCTCGAAGGCTCGACGGAGTTCCTGTTGTTCACCCGGTTTCTTCCCGACGAAATGCGCCACCTGTGTGGGGCGGAGTTCAGCAACGGGAATGGGAACGGCAACGGAAAGACGGTGAACGGCAAGGGTCATGGGAACGGCAACGGGAACGGAAACGGGAATGGCGATGGGTCTTCCGCGCCTCCCGATCGAGTCCGGCGCATCACGGAGTACGGGGCGGTGCCATCACACCGGGTACCACGCGTGGTGGCGGGGTTCAGGGCACGCCTCGGCGAGCACCGGGAGCCGTTCCACTTCGAGATCGGCGGATCGGCCGACAGTTGGGGACAGCTGGTCCAGGTGGAGGAATCCGCCCCCGATTGATCGACCGCCGCTGCAGAGTTAGCTTCGGCCCGCGGTCGGAGACCGGCGCTCGTCGTGGAACCGCGACGGGCGCCTTGTGTTTGCAGAGGTGGAGGTTACGGCCGGTTTCGTCGGACGATCGACCCTTTGAGGAACCTGGATGAACGAGCTCGAGATCGGAGTAGCCGTAGCATTCGCGGCGGGCGTGCTGTCCTTCCTTTCGCCGTGCGTGCTCCCGCTGGTGCCGTCCTACCTTTCCTTCGTCAGCGGCGTCGGGATCGAGGAGCTGGAAGGCGGTGGCGGAGACGTGAAGCGGGTGGCGTTCATTCACTCGCTGTTCTTCGTCCTCGGCTTCAGCCTGATCTTCCTGGCGCTCGGAGCCTCGGCCACCTTCGTGGGTCGACTCCTGCGAGAGTACCAGGTATGGATCGCCCGCATCGGTGGTCTGCTGATCATCTTCTTCGGCCTGTACCTGGTCGGAGTCCGGCCGTTCAAGGGAATGGCGCGGGAGCGCCGGATTCACTTGCGCAACAAGCCGCTCGGGTACCTGGGCTCGACCCTGGTCGGCCTCACGTTCGGAGCCGGCTGGACCCCGTGCATCGGACCGATCCTGGGCGGAATCCTGACCTTCGCCGCCACTCGCCAGACGCTCACCGACGGACTGGTGCTGCTGGGCTTCTACTCCCTGGGGCTCGCCGTTCCGTTCTTGCTCAGCGCGCTCGCCATGTCGTGGTTCCTGTCCACGTTCGACCGGTTCAAGCGCTGGATTCCATGGGTGGAGAGGGTGAGCGGCCTGATGCTGATCGGGGTGGGTCTGCTGCTTGCGAGCGGGCGTTTCACGGCCCTGGCCGGGTGGGCGACGCAGTTCACGCCTTCGTTCATCCTGGAGCGAATCTAGACGGACCGGGGGCGTCAGGGCTGCGGGAGACTGGCTAGACGGCCTCCTCCCGCTCCAGCTCTTCCTCGAGGAGCTGGCGCTCGAGCAGCCGCGCGTACACCCCGCCGCGCGCGAGCAGTTCGGCGTGCGTCCCGGTCTCCACGAGCTCTCCATCTTCCAGCACCAGGATCATATCGGCGCCGGCCACGGCCGTGACCCGGTGTGAAACGACGATCGCCGTTCGATCCGCCATGAACTCCTTCAGCCCTCCGAGGATGGCCTCCTCGGTGACCGTATCCACCGCCGACAGGGAGTCGTCCAGCACCAGGATGGGCGTCCCGCGGTACAGGGCCCGCGCGATGGTGGCCCGCTGTTTCTGTCCCCCCGACAGGTTGATGCCGCGCTCTCCGAGCGACGTGTCCAGGCCGTCGGGCAGCACGTCGAGCGTGGACCGGAGCTGTGCGATGTCGAGGGCGCGGTTCAGCCGATCCGACTCCGTGATCTCCCGGTCGCCCATGGTCAGGTTCTGGCGCAGCGACATGCTGAACAGGAACGGCTCCTGCGGCACCATGGCCACCGAGTCTCGCAACTCTTCGAGTCGCATCTGCCGCACGTCCACACCGTCTACCTCGACGCTGCCCGCGCCGACGTCGTACAGTCTCGGGATGAGCCGCACGAGCGTGCTCTTGCCGCTCGCCGTTCCTCCGACCACGGCCACGGTCTGTCCCGGCTCGATACGGAACGACACGTTCTTCAGGACCCAGCGCTCGGTGCCCGGATAGCGGAACGAGACATCGCGGAACCCGATGGCTCCGCGACTGGCGGCCGGAGACACCGGGTCGACCGGGTTCTCCACGACGTGTGGCTCCGCGAGGAGCGCGTTGATGCGCCCCATCGAAGCCGCGCCCCTCTGGATCTGGTTGGTGACCCATCCCACGGCGATCATGGGCCACATCAGGAGCACCAGGTAGAATCCGAAAGCCACGTAATCGCCGACCGTGATCGCGCCGGCGATCACCTCCTGGCCGCCGACCCACAGGACAAGCACCGATCCCAGCCCGCCCAGGAATGTCAGAACGGGGAAGAACGCTCCCCAGATCTTCGCCAGGTCCATGTTGCGCCGCCGGTACTCGGCGTTCAGCCTCGCAAACGCGTCGGAACGATCCTCCTCGCGGCCGTAGGCTTTCACGATCCGAATGCCGGCCAGATTTTCCTGGGCGAAATTGGAGATCTCGGAGAACTGCTCCTGGATGCGCTCGAAGCGCACGTTGATCTTCTTGCCGATCCATATCACCAGCGGCGGCATCATGATCATCGGGATCATGGCGATCGCGGTGAGACGCGGGCTGATCCAGATCATGAACCCGAGGGCCAGGGACCCGATGGTCACCGTGTTCACCAGGTACATGATCGACGGCCCGGCCACCTGGCGAACGGCCTGGACGTCGTTGGTGGCGCGGCTCATCAGGTCACCGGTGCGCCAGCGGTCATAGAACTGCGGCGGCAGGCGCAGCAGGTGGGAGAACAGATCGTTGCGAAGGTCGGTCTCGATGCGACGGCTGATTCCGTTCAGGAACTCCCGCATCCCGTAGCGCGCGGCGCCTGCGATCAGCGCAGCCCCAACCAGCAACAGGGCATACTGGATGATGCGGGATCGGGACATCTCGGCCGTGAGCCCGTCGATGGCCAGTTTGACGATGAACGGGCCCACGATGGTGAATACGTTCGACACCACGACCAGCACCATGCCGGCGACCAGGCCCCTCCAGTAGGGCTTGTAGTACGGCAGCAGAGTACGGAGGTGTCGCATTCGTGGCCCGGTCGTTGCTGGTTGTCGGGTGCGCTCTTCCGCATGTTGCCGCTGCGGCAGGATCCGACTGCCGGGTAGCGCGGTACGAGTATGCGGGCGGAACTATAGAGTACGGTACAGGGCCCTGCGAGGTCCAACGGAGCAATGGAGGGTCGTGATGCGCAAGAAGTTCAGACTGTTGTCACCGGTGTTCCTGATGTTCGCCGCTGTTTCACTCGCGGCATGTGGCGGTTCAGCGGACGAAGAAGATCCTCTCGATAGGGAGCTGGATCTGGCGATGGCGCAGGACTCTCTCGCCTCCCTCGCGGACACGGCCATGGCCACCGACGGTGAAGGCGAGTCCCGGGCAGAGGTGCCCGCCGAGGTGCCACCTCGCCAGGATCCGCCCCCGGCGACACGGCCCCGGCAGACCCTTCCCACTTCCGATCCTCAGCCGCCGCCGGCTCCGGCGTACCGGGATGTGACGATCTCAGCCGCCACGCTGATGCGGGTGAGCCTCGACCAGGAGCTGAGCACGGAGACCAGCAACGTGGGCGACCGGTTCACGGTGACACTTCTGGGTCCGGTGACAGACGCAGCCGGCCTGCCCATACCGACGGGGACCAAGATCGAGGGTGAAGTGACCGCCCTGGAGGTCTCCGGTTCCTCCGGACAGCAGGCGATGATCCGGCTGGACTTCGGCCACCTTCTGCTGGACGGGGAATCCTACCAGGTGGCGCTCACGGTAACCGAGGCCGACGCTACGACGCGCGGCAGGAAGAGCACGGAAGAGAAGGCCGTCACGATCGGCGCGGGGGCGGTCGTGGGCGGCATCCTGGGCCGCGTGATCGGCGGCAACGCGACCGGGACCATCATCGGTGGTGTGGCCGGCGCGGCGGCCGGTACGGCGATCGCCATGGGCACGGGAGACGTGGACGCGGTGCTCGAGGAGGGATCGGAGATGACGCTGCGGGTGGAGGAGACGTTCACGGTTCGCCGGCCCGCCTGAAACTGAAGGTCTTTCCCTGCTGAATGTTCGCGGGCGGTCGCCTGGCGCGGCCGCCCGTCTGTCATCAGAAGCCGAGCGCGAGCCCGCCCCGCCGCCGGTCCGATGCTCCCAGCAGCGTGCCGTCATCCCGGACCTGGATCGACTGCACGTCGCCGCTGATCCCGGCTCGCTCCTCGAGCACGTGGCCGCGCCGCTGCAGTTCAGCGATCACCGAGTCCGGCAAACCCGAAGGCTCGTAACGTACCAGATCCGGCAGGTGCTGGTGATGGAAGCGGGGCGCGTCCACCGAGCTGCGAACCGGAATGCCGAAGTCGACATGGTTGGAGACGATCTGAGCGATCGTGGTGATGATCGTGGCTCCACCCGGCGTGCCCGTTACAAGGTCCGTCCGCCCTTCCGGATCCACCACGATCGTCGGGGTCATAGCCGACAGCATGCGCTTGCCCGGCTCGATGGCGTTGGCCTCGCCCTGGACGAGACCGAACTGGTTGGGGACTCCCGGCTTCGAGGTGAAGTCGTCCATCTCGTTGTTGAGCAGGTATCCCGCCCCACGAACTACGACCTTAGATCCGAACCAGCTGTTGATGGTCGTGGTCACCGCGACCGCGTTGCCCTCGGGGTCGACGATCGAGTAGTGCGTGGTCTGGGTGGATTCCTCGGGCACGCGGTTGAAGGCCCGCGAATCCGACGCCAACCGCATGTTGATGGTCTCCGCGAGCGAGTCGGCGTAGCCCTGCGACAGCAGCCTCCCCATGGGGATCTCCACGAAGTCCGGGTCGCCGAGGAAGTAGTTCCGATCGGCGTAGGCCCGCCGCATCGCCTCCACGGCCACGTGCACGTGGTCGGCTGAGAGCCAGCCGAACGAAGCGAGATCGAAGCTCTCGACGATGTTCAGGATCTGTCCCATGGTCACGCCGCCCGAGGACGGAGGGGGCATCGTGATGATGTCGTATCCCCGGTACCCGAGAACCACGGGGTCACGCCACACGGCTTCGTAGGCGGCGAGGTCCTCGTGCGTGATGAGCCCGCCGCCACGTTCCATTTCGGCCACCGTGGAATCCGCGATCCAGCCCCGGTAGAAGGCCGCGGCGCCATCTATGGCGATCGCTTCGAGGGCGCGGGCCAGGTCCGGCTGCCGGAACACCGAGCCCTGCCGCGGTGCCTCTCCTTCGGGGAGAAACACGGCGGCCGTGCTTGGGAATCTCTCGAGGGTCCCGGCTCCGGACCCCACGGACGACAGGTGCCTGGGCCCGATCACGAATCCGTCCCGCGCCAGGCGGATCGCCGGTTGCAGAAGATCCGACCAGGGCAGGGTGCCGAAGCGGCTCCACGCTTCGCGCATTCCAGCTACCGAACCCGGCACGCCCGAAGCCAGGTGCCCGATGACACCCGCGTCCGTAACGCGGCCATCGGCGTCCAGGAACATGTCGGCGGACGCGGCCAGCGGCGCCTTCTCCCTGAAGTCCAGCGCCGCGCGAGTTTCGTCGGCCATGCGGGCGACCATGAAACCGCCGCCCCCGATGTTTCCGGCTTCCGGGTTCACGACGGCAAGGGCGAAGTGCGTGGCCACCGCCGCATCCACAGCGTTTCCGCCCGCCTGCAGCATGCTCAGCCCCGCCGCACTGGCCAGGGAATCCGTGGAGACGACCATCCCGTGGACCGCCCGAAGCGGCGCGTCCGCCGGCGGGTAGCGCCAGCCGGGTGGGAATTCCTGGACCAGGGGCCGTTCGGTCTGCCGGGAGGGCTCCGAGCACCCGATAGGACCCGTCAGGCCTACGGACAGCGTCAACACCCACGCCAGGGCGAAACCACGAGGTGAGGCAGTTCGATTGATCATGCCGGAATGTAGCGGCGAACGCCGCGAATGAAAGTGCCCGTATCGACTTGCATCAGCTTGGTGGGAGGGGCAACTTATGCGTCCTGCCCGAGCACCGAGACAGCTTGCTACAGTGAGCCCTATCCAAGGTGTGATGATGAACAAGGCCCGTTACTTGCCGCTGCTTCTGTTCCTGGCCCTGATGCTTGCTCCACCCGCCGAGGCCCAAGTCACGATCGGGGCCTTTGGCGTCCTGAATTCCGCCAATCTGAGCGGCGACGCACCGGACGACATTTCGTACGGCGGCAAGACTGGCTTCGGCTTCGGTCTCATCGGCGAGTTCCACTTGACGGATGACATATGGCTGAGCGTGCAGCCGATGTCTCTTCCGCGGGGCGCGGCCGTCGAGTTAAAGGTGGACGACGAAGAGGATCCGGTGAAGATCGCGGATCTGAGCCTCGACTATATCGCCGTTCCGGTGCTGGCGAAGTTCGTGACCGTGGGCGGCAAGGTCTACGTCATCAGCGGCTTCAACTTTTCCTTCCTGACTGGCGCGAATCTGACAGGGGTCGAGGACGGCGACCAGGAGATCGACGTCAAGGACGCGCTCAAGAGTTTCGACGTCGCCGTGGACTTCGGTGTGGGCGGCCAGCTTCCGGCGGGCCCGATCAAGATCATGCTGGAGGCGCGGTACGAGCAGGGCCTGCTGAACGTTTCGGAAGAGAACCGGGTCGAGGATGCCCTCAAGTCGCGAGTGCGCTCCAGCGGGCTCCAGTTGCTTGCAGGAATACTGCTGCCGTTGGGAGGTGGACAATGAGAACCTCGAACCGTCTCCTCGCGGTCTCCCTGCTGGTCCTCGCTGCGGTCGCCACGTCGTCATCTCCGGTCCTGTCCCAGGACTCGGGCGAGCGGGAGTGGAAGGCCCCGCACAAAAACGGGCACACCTTCAGCACGATTGGAGGTGTCCCGGACGCTTTCGTGCGCTCGTACATCCGAACCGGTATCGGGGTGTCCTCGACGTCCGATGTCGACATCCCGCTCGGGATCGTCGACGGCGACACGTTGTTTGCTTCACGCGGGAGCCTCGTGTTCGCAAACCTCGGGTTGGAGTATTCGCAGACGATCAAGGATTGGATCGCATTCCGGGCCAAAATCAACGTCAACGGGCGACTGGGCACCGGCACATCGGCTTTGCTGACCACCGGCCTGTCAGCGGCCACGGGGTTTGAACTCGGGTGGTTGATGCGGTTGCTGGAGACGGACAGGGGATACATGTCCCTCAGCTTCGACGTAAGAAACACCAACTTCACGACGATCGATATTTCCCGGTTCGTGGAGGACATCATCGATGGGGAGGACGCTGAGCTGGTGCGCAACACACCGTCCATGAGGGCAGGCGTGGGTCTTCGCTATAGCCATGCCTTCAGCCCCCTGGTGGGCCTGATCAGCTTCATCGATACGGGATACGGAGAGTCGGTGGACCGGGAATCCGAGGACGAATGGTACACTCGATTCGGCGCGACGGTGGACTTCGACCTGGCGGCGGTGAACTGGGTGCCGATCGGTATCGCCGTGGGCTACTCGCAGGACAGCTTTCCGGAGGGCGGAGCCGACATCACAGACGTGGTTCGAGCGTTCCTGTTCCGAATCGGATACACGGGACGCGAGGACCTGGCCCTTGGGCTCAATGTCTCGATCTCGTCGTTCCCGACCGACCAGCTCGACGAGACCGTCAGCGCAAACGGGGTCACTTTCGACATCAGGTACTTCTTCTGATTCCGCCCCGTCTGCGGCATCAGCGAGCGTTCATCGCGTGAGCACCAGGCCCGGGACGTCGAGGGTCCGGACGGTCTTGAGCGGACGGCTGTCCGTCCTGTTCTGGTTCCTGGTGGCTAGCATCGCAGCGCCGGTAGTCGTGCCGAACGGGCCGATTGTCAGGGTGATCATGGGCGTCGCCCTATTCGTGCTCATGCTCTCCGGTCTAAACGCCATCTCCAGACACCGACACGCGTTTCACTTGGGCATCGTTTTGGCCGTTCCGACCGTGGCTCTCAACCTGATCGGCCTCGCGACCAGCAATCTGCCTCTCTACACCGTGTCTCAGTTCCTCTACCTCGTGTTCTTCGTGTACCTGGCGTTCCAGATCCTGAGGTGGACCCTGAACCAGGTGGACA
>JBDHBK010000011.1:0-14374 GCA_039592635.1 Gemmatimonadota bacterium | reverse complement strand
CTTCAATCAGATCGCGCAGCGAATCCAGGCCTCCCAGGGCCGTTGGATCATTCTCGGGATCGGGGGCCAGGTGGCCGACCACGCGCGCCTGCCGATCGTCACTGACGATGAAGTGCACGCGGATGTTCAATGCCGACTCCTGGTCGCCGATGATCAGCGTCGGCCGACGGCCGATCTCCCTCCGATAGAAGAACCGAATCAGATGCTCCACTGCGACCCGAACCGCCGCGTACCCACCCCCCATGAACACGGCCAGGAACAGGTATTCCTTCAGGGCCAACTGGAAGTACGGATAGATGACACCCAGAAAGGCGAAAGCTGTCACCGCCGTCAGGCCACCCATGGTGGAACGGACGTACGACCTTCGCTCGGTTGCGGGTCCATAGGTGCGGAAGACGGCCTGGCCGCCGATGCCGAGAAGGACGACCATCGGCAGGAGATCCAGCCACAGGAACGCCAGTCGGCCGACGCCCGCCGAGGCCAGCAGCGCCACGGCCAGTGAAACGGTGGCCACGATCATCTCGCCGGCCAGCAGTGTCCCGATGCGAAGGACGCGCCGGACACGCTCGTGCCACACCCGCCGGTTGACGACATCCCGCTGCGGGCGAAGGTCGAACGGTTCCTTCGGGCTGCCGGATGCAGCAACCCGTTCCTCGATGATACTTGCCAGGGATGTCGTCACGTCTGGGTGCGCCTCGGATTTCTCTCGGGCCCGCCGTCAGACCCGGTGCACGTCGCGCACGGTTGGGCAGGACGTCCAACAATCGTCAAAATGTCCCACCCTGTCAATTCCCGTGCGTACAGGGGTTTCCACGATGACGACGTGAGTCGCACCGCCGTCACACCTACGCTCGCGACCTCATCAGGTTCCATTCCACGCTACAAACCGGGCAGGACTCGGGCCAAGGACGATATCAGCGGCGTCATTCAGGCCGCCGACAGGCCAGATCGGCCTTGAAACCAGGCATTTCAGAACGGTCGACCGCGTGAATAATGGTCGGGACACGTTTTGGCTGGCGTATCGCGGACCGCCTGATGTATAGCGAATCGGAAGGAATGTCCGATGTCTATGGGGGCGGAGCGTCGATCGTAGCCGACTGGCCTCTAGCCCAGCAGCAGGCTCGCACCGCCGATCGCGATGATCACGAGCCCGACGAACACCTTGAGGGCGATGGCCACCGCTCGTCCGAGCAGGGCCCCCATGCTGGCGCGGGCTGCGCCCGCGGTGTGGCGCGTCTGGTGCCACGTCAGGAGAAACGCCCCCACGACGGTGCCGAGCAGGGCTCCGATGAAGGCTCCCACGATCGGAACGGGAGTCCCGATTAACGCTCCGGCGAGACCTCCCACGACGGCACCCCAGAAGGTGCGGTTGGTCCCGCCGTAACGGGCCGTCATCCGGCCGACAGCCAGGAATTCCAGGAACTCGGCGAAGCCCGCCAGCAAGACCATCAGGAAGAGAATCCACGGCGACACCAGACCACCGACCACGCCCAGGAACAGGATCGCGATCATGATCCACACCCCCGGCAGCCCCAGGGGGATGAGGAACAGCGACACGATCATCGCGGCGAGGCCGATCCAGGCCAGGGCTGAGGTCTCCATGTTCGGCTCTACGATGTCCGGGCGGCCCGGGATTCAAGAGTGAGCCTTCCTCTCTCGCGAAACCTTGGCGATGGTGGAAACGAGGACTCGACCACACGGATGGAGGACTTACATGATCCGCTGGAAACCTGTACTCGCGCTGGTCGTGATGGTGGCTGCCGTCCTGAGCGCGTGTTCCCCGGCCGCACAAGACGAGGCCGCCAGCGACGAACACGGCCACGAGGATGTTCTCGCGGCAGGCGACGAGGTCGCTCTGCGTGACGGTCTCGGAACGCATGGCCTCCGCATCACCACGGACTCCGACTCGACCCAGGCCTACTTCGACCAGGGTCTCCGGTTGAGCTACGCGTTCAACCACCCGGCGGCGATCGCTTCCTTCGAGAAGGCGGCCTCGTTCGACCCGGAGTGTGCGATGTGCTACTGGGGCGTGGCCTGGGCCAGTGGACCCAATATCAACGCGGCGCTCACCCCGGAGGGCGGGGAAGTCGCACACCATGCCATCCACCGTGCGCTGGAACTGGCGGACGGAGTGTCCGAGCGGGAGCAGGCCTACATCGAGGCCATGGCGGTGCGTTACGAGGAGGATCCGATGACCGGCCGGGCCCGGCAGGATTCGGCCTATGCCCGCGCCGCGGCGGCGCTGGCGGATGCGTACCCGGCTGACCCCGACGCGCAGGTGCTCGCGGCCGAGGCCCTGATGGACCTCAGCCCATGGGACTACTGGACAGCGGACGCTTCGCCCCGACCGGACACGGAAGAACTGCTCGGAAGGCTCCTGCCGGTGACGGAGGACGACCTCAACCACGCGGGCGCGTGTCACTTCTATATTCACGCCGTGGAGAAGTTCTATCCCGAGCGAGCGGTGCCGTGCGCCGAGCGGCTGGCCGGCCTGATGCCGGGGGCGGGGCACATCGTGCACATGCCGTCGCACATCTACATCCGGGTCGGCCGCTACGCCGATGCGATCGAGACCAACCAGGGCGCGGTCCACGCGCACGGGATGCACGCCGAGCCGGCGCCGGACCAGGGGCCGTCCGAGTTCGACCAGGGATACGGCTCGCACAACTTCCATTTCCTCTCGTTCGCCGCGCAGATGGCCGGCAATCGTGAACTGGCGCTGGAAACGGCCCGCGACCTTGAAGGCCGCATTGATCCGGAGATGATGCGGGCGCCGGGACTCGGGGCCCTGCAGCACTATCTCGTCACCCCGCTCCGCGTGATGGTCCGGTTCGGGATGTGGGAAGAGATCCTGGCCGAGCCGGCCCCGCCTGAAGGGCTCGCCTATCCGAAGGGCACCTGGCTGTATGCCCGCGGGATGGCGTTCGCCCGCACGGACCGGCCCGACGAAGCCGCCGCCGAGCTGACGGCACTCAGGGACCTCCTCGCGGGGGACTCGCTGGAGGGCGTGACGGTGTGGGAGCTGAATTCGGCGCACACCCTGCTCTCGATCGGAGAACGTGTGCTCACCGGCGAGCTGGAGGCCGCCCGCGGCAACACGGATGCGGCGATCGCGGCCCTGGCCGAGGGCGTCGAGGTGGAGACCGACCTCACCTACGACGAGCCGCCGGCCTGGCCCCTGCCGGTCAGACACTTGCTGGGAGCCGTGCTCCTCGAGGCGGGTCGGGCTGACGAAGCGGTGCCGGTGTACGTGGCCTCGCTCGATCAGTTCGCGGACAACGGCTACTCGCTGCGCGGCCTCGAGCTGGCGCTGGCGGCCGAGGGCCGGGACTTCGAGGCGGAAGCCGCCCGCGAACACTTTGACCTCGTGTGGCGAGCGGCCGACGTGGAGTTGCCTGGCTCGAGATTCTGAGCCCGGCCGGATCTTCGCACGGGACTTGCGAGTTTTATGGCGTCCATGGACCCTGACTGAACAAGGACCTCCCCTGTGAAACGGTGTAGCACGCGTGTTTCCAGCGTTCCCGGCGACCGGGCGTCCCGGCTGCAGTGACGTTATTGTGCGGAAGGGCGCACAAGACTGACCGTCTTGCAGGAAATCGATCCTCGGACGGACGGATTAGCATGCGATTCGACAGGTGGGTCAAATCTCCCAGCCGCCGGCTCAGACACGGCGCCATCGTCGCGGCAGGCCTGATCGCCGCCCACGCCGCCCCGACCACTGCTCTGGCCCAGCAGGCCTCCGTATCCGGGCGCCTCACGAGCATCTGGGAAGATCCGCTGCCCGAGCGCGGCACGCCGCGTCTACGCCACTTCCTCTCCCGGCACACCGGTGAGATGGTCCCGCTCCGCGTGTCCGAGTCTCAATTGCGAGCCGTGGGAGGAGCCGATGGCTCAACCGGACTGTACGTGGAGGTGACCGGTAGCTGGCAGGGACCCCGCAGGACCCCGGGTGCCTCGGCCGAACGCGAGCTCGAGGTCAGCTCGATCCGCTACTCGGTAGCCCCGGCCGGCGCCTTCGCAGAGCCCCAGGGGGCGCCGATCTTCGGCTCTCAGCCGTGGGTGACCGTCCTGTGCCGGTTCTCGGATTATCCGACTACGGAGCCACATTCGCTCACCTGGTACCAGGACCTCCTGGGGGAAGCCGAGCCCCAGCTGGACCACTACTGGCGCGAGGTATCGTTCGACCAGGCCAACGTGGCCGGGAGCGTGGCGCACGGGTGGTATGACCTGCCACACGAGAAGGCCTACTACGTCAACGACACGACGGGAGTGTCGAACCTCCAGCTGCTGAAGGAGGACTGCTCGGCGGTGGCCGACGCGGACATCTACTTCCCCAACTACGTGGGCATCAACTTCCAGTTCAACGAGAACCTTGCGGGGTTTTCCTGGGGCGGGGGCTCCAGTCTCAATATCGACGGGGTCTCACGCTTCTACTCTGTAACCTGGATGTCGGACTGGGCTGACCAGTTCGTGTACGCGCACGAAATGGGGCACGGTTTCGGCCTCGACCACTCCTCGGGGCCGTACGGCCAGGTGTACGATTCGCGCTGGGACGTGATGAGCGGTGCAAGGAACTTCAACGATCCGACCTACGGCTGGATCGGGCCCCATACCATCTCGTTTCACAAGGAGAAACTGGGCTGGATCCCGGCGGACAGGATCTACGATGCCCGGGTTGGACTGGGCCAGACGATCAAACTGCACCGCCTGGCTGACCTCGGGATCGGGGGCGACTACCTGATGGCGCGAGTTCCGGGATCCGACGGCACGCACTACACCGTCGAAGTACGTCAATTCGTGGGATACGACGTGAGCCTCCCGGCCGAGGCAGTGATCATTCACCACGTCACGAACCGGGCGTTCGTCGTCGACTCGGACGACCCTGCGGACAACACCAACCCCAATGATGATGGGGCCAGGTGGCTGCCCGGCGAAACGTTTTCGGATACCGCAAGCGGCATCACGGTGACGGTCGATTCAGTTGCGGGGGAATCGTTCGTAATCACTATCTCGCTATTGGGTCCGCCGCACATAGTCCTCGAACCGGCATCGCTTTCATTCGAGGCCTGGCAGGGAACCGATCCGCAGCCGCAGACCCTGGTCATCCGGAATTCGGGAACCGAAGAACTTCTCTGGACCATAGCGGGCGACGCGGCGTGGCTGGACTTTGGGGAGGCGTCGGGAACTGCGGCGGCGAGCGGATCGTCCTCTATTCCAGCGTCTGTCTCGGTGGGAGACCTCGCTCCAGACACCTACACGGCAACTATCACCGTGTCCGGGAATGCCGACAACTCGCCTCGTACTGCGCAGGTGGACCTCGTGATCACCGCCCGCCCGACGCTGGCCGCGGAGGATGTGGCCGATCACTTGATGGGGGTGCGCACCTCACTGAGCACGGACGAACTCGAGTACCTGGATGACATCGGAAACGACAACGGGAGCTTCGACGTCGGAGACTTCCGCGCCTGGCTGCAGCGAGAAGGACTGATGAGCAGGGTGAGTCCCGCTGCCGGAGAGGAGGTGGCCCCATGAGGATGCGTGCGACGTTGGTCTCGCTGATGGCTGGCGCGTTGATCCTGGGATGTGGTGGTGACAATCCGACCGACCCCCCCGAACCGGGCGAGCTCCGGGTCACCGTAGCCAGCGGGACGCCGGTAGGCGCCGTGGTGCTCACCGTGACCGGACCCTCGATCACGTCACCTGCTGCTGCAGCCGGGAATCTGCTGTATCACGATCTCTCCGACGGAACGCTGCACGCCGTCGTCACGGGCGCCGCGATTTCAGGCGAGATCATGAGGTTCGCCGTACCCGACGTGGGGCAGGTGGCCGGATACCAGGTGAGTGTCCAGGAAGCGGCCGGGACCTCGAACCAGCCGCTCGCGGGAGTCACGCTGTCGGTGGTGCAGTAGGCCCCTCAGCCTCAGGTCAGGAGCAAACGGCATCTCGTGGGCCGTGATCGGTACCACCAGTAGCGGACAGGGCACGAGGCGCACGATCTGTTCGCTGTGACTTCCACGGAACGCGTCCATGATGCCGCTCCGTCCGTCGCTCGCCATCAACACGAGGTCGGCGTGCTGGTCTTCCGCCGTCCTGAGGATCTGATCGATCACGTCGCCCTGCTGCAGACCCTGGCTCCACCGGATGCCCTCGTGCTCGGGAAGGCCGGTCCGCTCCCACCATTCCTTACAAGCGCTTTTCCGACCCGTGACGGCTTCGTGACGCTCGCTTCCCACATTGGGGGCGAATGGAGGAAGTCATGGAAGCCGTCGTACCGGTCCTGATGGTTCTGAGCTATATCGCGGCTCTCGTAGCCGGCGCCGCGAACAGCTACGGTGAGTTGTACGATCACCTGTACCAACATTCAGGCAACTTCCCGGCGGTCGGCGCCCCATAACCTCAGGTCAGGAGCAACGGCATCTCGTGGGCCGTGATCGGCACCACCAGTAGCGGACAGGGAACGAGACGCACGATCTGTTCGCTGTGGCTCCCACGGAACGCGTCCATGATGCCACTTCGTCCATCGCTCGCCATCACCACGAGGTCGGCGTGCTGGTCTTCGGCCGTCCTGAGGATCTGATCGATCACGTCGCCCTGCTGCAGACCCCGGCTCCACCGGATGCCCTCGTGCTCGGGAAGCTCGAGGTCGGGCATCTGATCGCCGACGTGCATCAAGTGCAGCTCGACCGGATCGCCGTGAACCTGGTGCGCTGCAATCGCGGTCCGCGCGGCCAGCGTGACCGCGTTCTGCGCGGCCGGTACCTCGGCCACCGGAACCAGGATCTTCCGGGCCGTGAGCTGTCCGTTCGCCGGGTCCACCATTCCCGGCTTCCCGATCGGAACGAACAGGGTGGAGGTATCCGTGCGGTGGGCCAGCGGCTCTGACACGGACGGCTTGAGCCACCCGGCCACTCCACCCGATCCCTTCGTGGCGACGACGACCAGGTCGACGTAGCCCTTCTCGAGGTAATCGAGGATCACCGGGAGCGGGCGGCCCTTCACGACCTTCTTCTTGACGCGCACGTTGAAGTTCTCGTACACCGCGCTCCGCGAGGAACCCTCTTCCAGGAGCCCCCAACGCTCCAGCATCTCGCGGACCGACGGAAGCTCCCCGGACCTGGAGGATCCCTCCACGTGCAGCATCGTCAGGGACGTCTTGCGCAGCAGGGCGATCGCCAGGGCGTGCTGGAAGGCGATCTCGCTCCCCGGCGACATGTCGGTGGGCAGCAGCACGCTGCGGACGATCGGCAGGTTTCCCGGTGTCGAGCTCAACAGTGGCTCCTGGAGCAGGTTCTATCTCGTGATGACGGAGGCCGGAATGTGCCGGTTTGGAGACCTTCCGTCCAGCATTCGATCCGAAACGGTCTGCTAAGGCGTTTCAGCGGAGCCGTTTCCGGCGGGCAGGTTCCACCCGGGCGACAGTTTGTCTATTTTGGGGGTGAGGCTGCAACAAGTTCGAGGCGCCACCGAGGCCCTGCTCACGGCAGGCAGCGCGCCCCGTCCGATCCAAGACAGGAGGCTTGTATGTTCCGTACCTTCACGGCCGCACTCGCGGCACTGCTTCTACTTACTTCGACGGCGATGGCCCAGGACAAGGTCATCAAGAGCGCCATGAGCGCCGGCCCCGAGTCGATCTCTGCCGATGCGACGATCCTCGACTGGGAGATGAACGTTGTTCGGGAAGGCACCAACGAATGGACGTGCCTGCCGGACCGGCCGGACACCGAGGGCGCTGACCCGTGGTGTATCACCGGACCGTGGATGAGCTTCCTGCATGCCTACATGACGCAGACGGAGCCCGAGTACGAAGAGATCGGTTTCGCGTACATGCTCGCTGGAGACGCGGCGGTCAGTAACTCCGATCCGTATGCCACGGAGCCGACGGGTCCGGAAGATTGGGTTACCGGCCTGGGCGGGCACATCATGATCCTGGTTCCCGACCACAGCGCTCTGGCGGGTCTGTCCACAGATCACCGCAACGGCGGTCCCTGGGTCATGTGGCCGAACACGCCGTATGCGCACATCATGGTCCCGACCGAGAACCGCTGGGCCGGCAAAAAGAAGGGCTACTAGCCGACAGCGGATGACCGCCGGGTGACCGCCTTCCCTGCGCGCTAGTCCTCGCTTCGCTGCGGAGACGCGCTACGGGGAGGCGGATCACCCCCCTCGGGGGCGTCCTCAGAGCAGCGCGTCGATGAATCGCTCCACCAGCGCCGCCGCGGCCCACGAAACAACCGGAATCAGCAGGTACAGGGCGAAGCGAACGTAGCCTGACGCGCTGATCGGCCAGTCGGGAACCGCTCGAACCAGATCCCGGTAGGACGCGAGATCCGACAGGTCGCCCGAAGTCCTGTCCTGCCCGCTCCTCAGGACGGTGCGCTGCTCACGAATCTTCCCCTCGACCCAATCCAGTTCGGCAGCCTTCGCCTGGGTGATGCGCCGGTGTACTCCCCGCATGGGAAGGGCCAGCGCCAGCCCCGCCCCGAGGAAGATCACGGTTCCGATCGACAGGCCCAGGAATCCGAATCCGGTCTCGGTCAGCACCATGAGTCCCGCGATGGCCACGAAACCCATGAGGAGCAGTGCGTTCTCGAGTCCCTGCCTGGTGAACGGCTGAAGCGGTTCGAGGTCGAACAGGTCGATCGACTTGAGGTCGGCCGCCAGGCGTGACATCCGCCTTGAAACCGAGACGATCCCGTAGGCGAGGGCGGCGGACCCCATGGCAAGCAACGGCCCGAGGGTCCTGTGCCACGCCACCTCCGCGTCCCACGTGGCCGGGTTCCACACGTCCTGGGGAACAGGAGGGGCCAGGTAAGGAGTGCCCACAGCGACGGCGAGGCCGATGAGCACAGCGACGGTCAGTCCGCCTCGGCTGAACCGGATCGAGTCAGCCAGGGCCTCACATTCCTCCGGCGTGCAATCGAGCGCTGCCTGCAGGGCGCGCACGGTCCTTCTGCCGCCCTGCACCACGGTTAGAAACGCCGCCAGCACATAACCGACCAGCAAACAATGCACGACGGCGATCCGGAAGTCGCGCAGGACCCCGGTATCCTGTCTGGCAAGAGCCCCGTCC
Organism: Gemmatimonadota bacterium; assembly: GCA_039592635.1. GTDB lineage: Bacteria > Gemmatimonadota > Gemmatimonadetes > Palauibacterales > Palauibacteraceae > Benthicola. The sequence goes on along the minus strand of JBDHBK010000011.1, from coordinate 5,304 downwards.
TCGGAGGCCACGGCGAGAGCGGGCCATCGGTCGAGCAGAGTCTCCGAGAGAAGAAAGCCGACTAGAAGGACGCCACTGATGGTCAGTCCCAGCCTGACGGGAGACTCAAGGAACCACCGCAGTCGCTTCACTCGTCGACTCCTGGTTCAGCCGCGACGGCGGTCGCGTATCCCTCCAGCCGCACGGTCCACGCCCACTGGCCCGGGATCTCGCTGGCCGGCACGTCGGACAGGTCGACTCGAAGCGATCCGGCCCGGTAGCGCCACGGCAGGTCACCGTCCCGGCCCAGCAGGGAGATGCGGGTCCCCGGCGGAGGCTCGGGAATCGGGAGTTCGAGATACCCGTCCGGCCATTCGAAGGTGATGGCGTACAGGTCCCCGTCCTTCTGCGTGTACGCCAGGTACTGCCGCATCGACTCGTAGGTCGCGGCCAGGCCATCGGCCTCTCTCCCGTCCGCCGCGGAATAGAGATGGGCGGTCGGAATCACCTGTGCCTCGGCTCCGTCGGCCGACCACTCCAGCCGCACGGATGCCATGACCTTCTCCTCCCGGTACTCCACGCGGACCGGTACTCGAAGCCCACCGACCAGGCGAATGGTCGGACCCGCGGCGCTCGGTTCTTCGTCATCCCACTCGTCGACCACCAGGCGGCCATCGATCCACGCCCGTATCCCGTCGTCGGCCGTGGCCGAGAACGTGTACTCGCCGGTCTGCGGCGGTTCGAGATAACCCCACCACTCGGCCGTGAAATCGTCCTCGCGGATCGGGTGGCCGGGTCCGTTCCGATTCCAGTAGAAGTCGATCGTGGGGTCGATTCGCTCCAGCGTCACCTGTCGATGTTCGCCCGCCTTCCACCACGCCCTGGAGCCGTAGATCGCCTCGCCGTTCACCTCCAGCCACTGGCCCAGCTGGAGCAGGCGCTCCTGCTGCAGGAGCGGGATCTGGCCATCCGCCTTCGGACCGACGTTGAGGATCATCCCGCCGCCGCCCGCCACGGCCGCCGCAAAGAACTGGACCAGGGCTTCCGGCGACATGTACGCGTCCAGCCTCTCGTTCCGGTTGAAGCCGAACGAGCGCCCGATGCCCCGCACCTCCGTCCACGGCCGGTCCGTGAGTTCGATGCCCGAGCTGTATTCCGGAGTGCGGAACCCGATGTCGCTGCCTCCGCCCCACCGATCGTTGACGACGGCGTCCGGCCCGATCGTGTCGAAGTACCAGCCGATCATGTCGCGGGAGCGGAGTTGCTCGGCCGAGTTGAGCCATTCGCCGTCGGAGAAGATGAGATCAGGCCGGTACGCCTCGACGACTTCCTTAAACTGGGGGACCATGTGCTGGTCCACGTACGGACCGATGCTCTCCGGCGGGTCCGTGTACCAGCGGTGCAGCGGGTTCGTCCATTCGCCGAGCGAGTAGTAGAGCCCCATGCGCAGGCCGGCCTCCCGGACCGCATCGGTGAGGTCTCCGACGAGGTCCCGCTCCGGGCCGACGTCCACGCTGTTCCAGCCAGGCGAGTAGGCGCTGGGCCAAAGCGCGTAGCCATCGTGATGCTTAGAGACCAGGACGACGTACCGGGCGCCAGCCTGGCGAAAGAGGTCCGCCCACTCGTCGGGGTCGAACAACTCCGCCCTGAACAGGGGGGCGAAGTCAGCGTACTCGAAGTCGTCGCCGAAGTGGTCCCGCATGAACCGGATGCGCAGCGAGTCACCGACCTGGAGGCCGCGGTAGAACCACTCGGCATAATCCTCGGGGCCCGAGTAGGCAGGGACGGAGTAGACGCCCCAGTGGATGAAGATCCCGAGCTTGGCGTCGGTGAACCACTCGGGGTACGGGCGAGCGCGCAGCTCCTCCCACGTGGCTCCGTCCCAGGTCTCCTGCGCCGGTAGAGGTCCGGCGAGCAGGACCATCGCCAGCAACGGAAGGGTCCAGGACGCCAGTGATTTCACGAGGTGCCTCCACGTGTGGGGTCAAGCCTGCAGGTTCGCTATCCGTGCCGGCATCGGCAAGCGTTCGTGCAGGCGTGAAAGGCGTACGGATGGCACATTGCGCTCCCCTGCCCGGGGGTCGAGGTTCCGGCCCAGTGTCCGTTCTGGCAGTAGCATCCGACACAGGAGTCACCATGCGCCCCTCGCGCTTCGTCCGACATCTTCCGTTCGCATTCGTCCTGTCCGTTCTGGTCTTTCCGACAGGCGCCTGCGGCCAGCAGGAGGCACCCCCCGTGGATGACCTGGAAGCCCGCGCCCGCGCGATTCACGAGAGCGCGATCACGATCGACACGCACGACGACATTTCGCCGAACTTCGCCACGGAGGAATCGGACCCCGGGCAGCGGGAAGGGCGGCAGGTCACGCTGCCGAAGATGCGCGAGGGAGGCCTGGACATGGCCTTCTTCATCGTCTACGTGGGGCAGACCGAGCGCACGGAAGAGAACTACGCAGCAGCCAAAGAGCGGGCCGCGGCCCTGTTCGACGCGATCCACCGGCTGACAGACGAGATGTACCCCGACGAGATCGGGTTCGCCTGGACGCCGGACGATGTCGAGCGCCTGCACGCCGAGGGCAAGCTGGCGACCACGATCGGAATCGAGAACGGGTACTCGATCGGCAAGGACCTGTCGCTGATGGAGGAGTTTCACGCGCGAGGCGCCCGCTACTTCGGCCTCACGCACATCGGGCACAACGATCTCGCCGATTCCTCGATCCCGCGCGAGAACCTGGGCGACGCCGAAGAGGAGCATGGCGGGGTGAGTGAGTTCGGGGCGCAGGCCATCGCCGAAGCCAACCGGCTCGGGATGATGGTGGACGTTTCGCACTCGTCCGGGAAGACGGCCATCGACGCGGCGCGCCTCTCGAAGGCGCCCGTCATCGCATCGCACTCGGCGGTGCGCGAACTGGCCGACACGCCTCGAAACCTGAGGGACGATGAACTGATCGCCATTCGGGACAACGGTGGCGTGGTCCAGGTCGTGGCCTTCGACGGCTACGTGATGCTCCCGCCCGAGGAGAAACAGAAAGCCCTCCTGGATCTGCGGGCAAACGCCCCGTTCGAGTCGTGGGCCGCGGCGACCCCCGAGCAGAGGGACGCCTATCGCGAGGCCAGGGCCAAGCTGAACGACCAGTATCCAGGCGCCACGGTCGAGGACTTCGTGGACCACATCGACTATGCGGTGAACCTGATCGGGGTCGATCACGTGGGCATCAGCTCGGACTTCGACGGTGGCGGCGGTGTGACCGGGTGGGACGATGCCTCTGAGACCTTCAACGTCACGCTCGAACTGGTGAAGCGCGGTTACTCGGAAGAGGACATCCGGAAGATGTGGGGCGGGAACCTGCTCAGGGTGTGGCGGGACGTGGAGACGGTGGCGGCGGAGATCCAGGCCGACTGAGGCGCAGACGTTCCCACATCGAAGGACGCCGCCCCCGGCATGGCCAGGGGCGGCGTTCGTCTTTTCGAGAGGAGGCGCCGAACGCTACTGGCTTGGCGTCTCGTTCGTCCCGTATTGCTCGTTCGTGCGGTCGTAGATGGCCTGCACCTGCTCGCTCACGTCCAGGTTCTGCTCGACGATCCAGTCCGACGTGTACTTCGTGATCGACCGGTCCACCGGAGGCGGGGCCTGGGGAGCCGGAGGCGGCCATGCGTCCTCGTTGTACGAGATCATCCTGTTGGTGATCTTGTCCTTGGTGATGTTCCAGACCATGTAGTCTTCGGCCAGGGTCAGCGGGCCGTCGTACGTCGAGCGGATTCCTTCCAGGATCGCCGGAGACGTGTCCGGGTCGTTGAAGAAGTGGTATGCCACCGCCATGCGCGGCTTCACCAGGCTCATCACCTTTCCGAAGGCCTCCGGCGCCGTGTGAATCTGTGTTCCCACTTCGAGTGCGTTCGACACCGAGAAACCGAACTTGCTGATCATGTCCGGTACCGTGATGAAGCACTCGTGGATCGCGAGGTCAGCGCCCGCCGCGTACTTCACGAACCACTTGTTGGGGTAGGTGTCGCCGCCGAACACGAACTTGAGGCCGTTCCATTCCAGGCCGAAGCTGACCGGCCCATCGATGACGTGGTTGGCCGGCCACGAGCGAATGACTACTCCGTTTTCCTCGTAGATGATCTCGTTCTCGCCTCTGAAGTCGAACTCGTGCACGATGACCTTGCCGCCCGATGCCGGAAGACGGCCGGCACGACCCTCGATGTCCCAGGTCAGCGCTTCCTGCCAGCGCTCGATCGCGTACTTGGTTCCCGTCTCGGGTCGATCTCCGCTCGGTCCGTACACGTGCAGCGGCCCCTGCCGCCCGGCAACCCAACCCCCGATGAAGTACGCCGCGAAGTCACCGAAATGATCGGTGTGCAGGTGGCTGATGAAGATCTTGTCCAGGAAGTCGTACGGGATGTGCAGGCTCGCGATTCTGGCCCCTGAGCCCGTACCGCCGTCGAAGAGGAACTTGTCGCCGTTGCCGAGCTCCAGGAGCCAGCACGAGGCGGCCTGGGACTCACGCGCCGTGGGCATCCCCGTCCCGCACGAAACGAGGCGCATTTCGTCGGACGCCAGTTCTTCGGTTCCGGGGAAGTAGACGTTGGGATCCACCAGCGTACCGGTCGGCGTGATCCCCCGCGTCTCCTGTGCCCCATCCTGGGCCAGCGCCAGCGGTGCGAGAGCCATTTCGCGGCCCTGGTCGTGATCGGAGTAGCCCCTCACATACGCGAAGGCGGTAACAGCCGAGACGGCTCCGACGACCAGCAAGGTCTTGATCATCCGTCGCTTCATCGTGGGTCCTCCTGCAGGGTATGTAGCTCGAACTTCACGTTGGTACAGTACTCAGCTTCGTCCGGTTGGTCTATCTCGTCGCGCTCACCAGGTATGACGTATCGCCGTCGAGAGATACCGGCTGATAGGTGATCCCGTTGTAGGTGTAGGTGGTCGGGTCTCCATCGTGCTCCTCCGCAGCATCGGGAATGTACGGCACGATCGCGCCGACCGGGGCCGAGGTGACGATGTACTTTCCGTCGGCTCCCTGCACGTAGAAGTCTCCCTGGTAGTATCCGTAGTCCTTACCGCCCGCCGACACCGATGTATACCCTTCCGGTAACGACTCGACCTGCGCTCCCTCAGGTGGAGGAATCGCCTTGTAGCCATCGGCGGACTCACTACCGCCAGATTCGTTTCAGCTGAAACGCCCGCCCGGTCGAGTTCTGGCCGGGCGGGTTTTCTGTATCGGGACCTGAACCGCACACTCGGTTTGACGCTTCCCGCCTCAGCCGGCCGCCGCTAGGTTCCTCCGGGCATTCGAACCACCTTCACGGAGGTTTCCCA
>JBDHBK010000010.1:0-14524 GCA_039592635.1 Gemmatimonadota bacterium | reverse complement strand
GCCGTGGCCCGGAACCGATTCGACATCCTGATCGAAGTCGCGGACGAGGCTACCGTTCGGGCGCTCCGTCCGGATTTCCAACGTCTCGGTTCCGTTGCGGTGCGAGGGGTGATGGTGACCGCACGGGCGGGAAACGAGCTGGTGGCGAGCGGCGTGGACTTCGTCTCGCGCTTCTTCGCTCCCGCAGTCGGCGTGGACGAAGACCCGGTAACCGGCTCCGCGCATTGCTGCCTGGGACCGTGGTGGGCCGGTCGCCTCGGCACCGACGATCTCCTTGGACGCCAGGTCTCGGACCGGGGCGGTACAGTTGGCGTGAGGGTCCGTGCGGACCGAGTTCTGCTCGCGGGAAGGGCGGTCACCGTGCTGAAGGGTGAGCTGTTGGGCTAGCGGAATGGAGGTCCGTACATGGACGGCCGGGATATTCTGAGCCTGGACAGCGAAGAGGCCCTGGACGAGGTCATGCTGCTGCCAATGGCCGTACTCTACAAGCACTCTACTCGCTGCGGAACCAGCGTGCGAGCGATGCTGGAGGTGGAGCGATTCTCGCTGGGCCAGCCCGAGATTCCGGTGTACGGGATCGATGTCATCCGGCAGCGAGGGATCTCCGACCTTGTCGCGCGGCGGCTCGACATCGGACACGAGTCGCCCCAGGTCATCCTGGTTCGAGAAGGCCACGCGACGTGGCATGCCTCGCATTTCCGAGTCACGGCCGCGGCGCTGGCGGCGGCGATCGCCGAGAAGGTCAGCGACTAGCCGTCGTCGCAAATCGACGGACGATTGCCTCCACCTCCTCGATCGAGCCGACTCCGGCGACGCTCTTCCCCGCCTGCCAGAACTGCTGGCGCCCGGTTTCGTCCCGGTTGGCACGCGCCAACCGGACGCCCGACCTCAATGCGTAGAACGAGCGCACCCAATGCTTGGTGCGACGACCCCTGAGCAAGCGCCTAGCGACCGGCCCCAGACGGGTCCCCATCGCATCCACGTAGGGCGTCCGGAGAACCGCGAGTGGAACGCCCGTCACCTTGTCGCTCAGCACTACGTCGTCTTCGCCGGCGGCGATGATGGCCTGCTTGTACGCCTCGCTGGCGGAGCATTCGACCGTAGCGATGAACCGCGTTCCCATCTGTACGCCGGAGTATCCGAGCTGAAGTGCAGCGACGAAATCGCGTTCCCTTCCAATCCCGCCGGCGCACACCACGGGCAGGCCCAGGTCTCCGACCTGGTCCAATAGGATCTCGGCTGAATGCGGGCCGGCGTGCCCGCCGGCTCGGTCATTGACGGCGATCAATCCGTGCACGCCCCCGTCCACGGCCTTCTGGGCCCACTTCCTTTCGGTCACGTCGTGATACACGACCCCACCGACTTGCTCGGCTCGCTCCACGACCCAAGCCGGATTACCGAGCGACGTTACGAAGAAGCGAATCCCCTCCTCGAGAGCCGTGTCCACCCACATGGCCATGCGATCGCGGTAGCGCCGGGATGACTTCTCGATGAGCGCATTGAATCCGATCGGTCGGGAGGTCAGGTCCCGGATGTACCGCAGACCGTCCCTGAACTCGTATCCATGGACATAGGTCAGCGACACCGGTTGAACGATCCCGATGCCGCCGGCCGCGGACACGGCAGCCACCAACTCCGGATTACCGCACGGATACATCGCGCCGCCGATCAGCGGAACGTCGATCCGTGCGTCGCGTGTGAGTGCCGTGTTCAGGAGATCGGTGCTCACAGGGCGTGGGTCTGCCCCGCTCGCGCGACTTCGAACCCGGCGGCGAGAACTGCATTCCGCTCGGGGCCGCCGGGATCGAGCACGGGATTCGAACTGTTCAGATGGGTGAGTACGATCGATCGATCAGACCTGGCGAGCGGTCCCAAGCGCTCCATCGTGTCGATGATGAGCGGGTGCGGAACCTCTGATTGATCTCTCCCCGGAAGCTCGGCCGCCGAATAGAAGGTCGAATCCAGAAGGGCGATGTCGACCTGGGCGACCACGTCCTCGATCCTCCGATCCCATTGGTCCCAGCGGTCGATGTCCGGCAGGTACAGCATCGAACGTCGGGGGCCCTGGAATACGAAGCCCAGGGTGTCGCTGTATTCGTCCCGATGCGGCACCTGAAGTGCGGTCACGCTCAGGCCGTCGGCCAGCCGTGTCGAGCGCTCCGGCTCCAGCACCTGGAGATCCAGGCGCCCCTCATCGACCATGAGGTTCCACGGACCGTTTGTCTGCAGGAACTCGGCCATGCGCCAGCTGCAGTAGCAGGGTGTCGACTCCATCCCGAGACCCTCACGACCGAGCAGGGCGAGGCCCAGGTAATGGCCGATATGTGCGTGCGTAAGGAGGATTCCGTCGAATGGTCGACGCCCTGAGGCCCGGGCCCTGAAAGCGGCGCCGGGAAACAGGTCCATCTGCCGGATCAAGTCCGGCGTGGCGTCCACCAGAAATGCGCTCCCTGACTCCGGATTGACGATTCCCAGTGACGCCACGTAGTGAGGATCCTGCCGGGCCCTGTCGCACCGCGCCGTGTAGCAGCCGGCCTGCGGCAGCCCTCCGTCCTGGATCGAGCCGAGAACGATCGCAAGCCACTCGGGCGCCGGTGTCAGAGCCGAGAGCATCCTGAACCGGGCCCCCAGGACTCCACACACGGCCGTGCCGGCAAAGGCACGGCGTGTCCACGTGCGTGGCGACGCCGGGTCAGGACCTCGCATCACCGGCGAGGCCGGCTCATGGCACGAGGGCCCTCGATCGGACTTCCTCCTGTATTCGGTCTACGAAGTCCTGTACCGGCATCACCACCTGCTTCTTCTCGGCGCTCCTAGCCCTCACGGCAACCGTGCCCGCTTCCAGCTCACGTCCCCCGACCACCAGCAGATACGGGATCCTGTTCAATTCCCCATCCCGGATTCGGTAATTCAGCGTATCCGAACGCATGTCGAGTTCTGCCGACAGGCCAGCGTCGCGCAGCCTGCCCACGATTTCGGCCGCGCCTTCCGCCTGGTCATCGGTGATCGGCAGCACGCGAACCTGCTCCGGAGCCAGCCACACCGGGAAGGCACCCGCGAAGTGCTCGATCAGGAAGCCCGTGAACCGCTCGAGGGTCCCGAAAATGGCGCGGTGAATCATCACCGGCCGGTGCGGCTTGTTGTCCGGTCCGATGTACTCGAGCTCGAATCGCTCTGGCAGGTTGAAGTCGAGCTGGATCGTCGCACCCTGCCACTCGCGGCCGATCGCATCCTTGAACTTGATGTCGATCTTGGGGCCGTAGAACGCTCCCCCTCCCTCATCGACGCCATAGGGTCGGCCGACCCGGTCGAGGGCCTGCCTCAGATCCGCTTCCGCCCGGTCCCACACTTCGTCCGCGCCAATCCGTTTCTGCGGTCGGGTCGAGAAGTCCAGCCGGTACTCGAGTCCAAGCGTCCCCATCACTTCGTCGATCAAGTCGATGCAGGTGAAGATCTCGTCCTCGACCTGGTCAGGCGTGCAGAAGAGGTGCCCGTCGTCCATGGTGAGCATTCGCACCCGCAGCAGTCCATGCAGGGTACCCGATCGCTCATAGCGGTAGACGTTCGCGATCTCCGACAGGCGCAGGGGAAGGTCCCGATAGCTGCGCTGACGGGCGGCGTAGATCATGGTGTGGCCCGGACAGTTCATGGGCTTCACCCGAAACGCCTCGCCCTCGCCTTCCCCCTGCATGCTCGGATACATGTTCTCGGCGTACGCCGGAAGATGTCCGGACCTGCGGAACAGCGCCTCACTGGCTACGTGGGGCGTGTATACGAACTCGTAGTTCTGCTTCAGGAGAAGATCTTCGATCCACCGCCTGAGTCTCATCTGGATTCGCGCGCCCTTCGGATGCCACGCCACCAGGCCGGGACCAAACTCCTCGTGGAAACTGAACAGGTCCAGGTCCTGCCCGATCTTGCGGTGGTCGCGCTTCTTGGCCTCCTCGAGCTGCGTCAGATACGCGGAGAGAGCCTTCTTGTCGTAGAACGCCGTACCGTAGATGCGCTGCAGCATCTGGCGAGTCTCGTCGCCTCTCCAGTAGGCGCCCGCGCCGGACAGGAGCTTGAAATGCTTGATTTCGTCCGTCGAAGCCACGTGCGGACCGCGGCACAGGTCCGTGAACGGGCCGTCCGTATACGTGGAGATCGTCTCCCCTTCGGCGATCTCCGCCAGGCGCTCCAGTTTCAGCGGATCGTCTGCGAAAAGGGCTTCCGCTTCCTTCACGTCCACCTCGCGTCGCTCGAACGCGTACCCCTCCTTGACGACCTCGGCCATGCGGGCCTCGATCCGCTCGAGGTCCTCGGGCGTAAACGGCTCCGGCACGTCGAAGTCGTAGTAGAACCCGCTTTCGATGGGGGGGCCGAATCCGATACCCGCGCCCGGATAGAGATCTCGCACGGCGGTGGCGAGCACATGAGCCGTCGAGTGACGGAGGGCGTAGAGAGCGTCGGCATCGTCGTCGCCTCGCGTCACGATCGCCACGGTCGCGTCGTCCGGGAGTGGCCGGTTCAGGTCCCACAGCTCGCCATCCACCCTGGCCGCCACTGCGGCGCGGGCCAGGCCCGGCCCTATCGAGGCGGCAAGATCGGCCGACGACGAACCGGTGGGAAGGTCCTTCACGGATCCATCAGGGAGGGAAACCCTCAACTTCGAGTCGCTCATCGCATACCCGTCGATGATTCGAGTGACTTGTATCGGTCCGGCCTCGCCTTTCGGAGGCCACACCGCGATTCCGAGGGAAAGAAGGTAGAGGGTGCCCGATCTCTAGACCAGCGCATCGGCGGACGCCCGGCGTACCCGACCGCGCCTACCGATCCTCGGGCGCCATCTCGATTCGATCCGGGAGGTTCGGCACCATACACAGGAACTCGAAGGGACCGGAATCCGCCGCCCGATACCAGTGAGGTACGCCCGCCGGGATGTAGACGACGTCTCCGGCGGAAACCTCGTACGTCTCGTCTCCTATACCGATGTTGGCCCGGCCGCTCAGCACGTACTGCTCGTGTTCCACCGTATTGGTGTGACGTGGCATCCCGCCTCCCGGCTGCATGATGAAACGCCGCATCTGGAAGTTGGGGCCCGTGTCCTCCCCGATCAGGACCTGTCGCTCCGTTCCGGAGCCGGCGGCAACCGGCTCGACCGGAATGTGCTCCGCTCGTCTTACGTACACTGGTGACGCTCCATTCAAGCAGGTCTACCCGTTCCCCCTGGCACGGGATATGACGATCTTAGTAGGATCGCGCGTTCAGGAGAACGGGCGGAGCGCTGAAGGCCGCTCGGGCCGGTCGGACGAATCGGGTATACAACGTGGAGAGGTTGATGAACAAGATCTGGACTGTAGCGGTGGTCGCCGCCTGTCTGCCGATAGCCGCCTGCGGCGAGTCTGCGGATCGAGGGGACCTGCCTCCCCGGGACACCGTGAGCGTGGTCTCGGAGGAGGCTTCGGCAGGCGTTCAGATCGTTTCACCGACCGAGGGTGAGCTCGTGGAGAGCGGTGACGTGACCGTGCGGCTCGAAGTCGAGGGCATCGTGGTCGTGCCCGCTGGTGTCGAACAACCCTCGTCCGGACACCATCACCTGATCGTCGATGCTCCCCTGCCCGACCTCGATCGGCCGATTCCTGCGGAAGCCGGCCGGTACATCCACCTCGGCAAAGGACAGACGGAGTTCGTGCTCGAAGGACTCACGGCCGGCCCGCACGAGGTCATCGCGCTGTTGGGAGACCACCTGCACGTGCCCCTGAGCCCCCCCGTGGCCGACACCGTCCGTTTCGTCGTCCGGTAGGCACGCGCCCGGCCGGCGCCGATACCTCGGGCCGGTTTCAGTCGCGGAGGATCCCGTACCGACTTACGGTGACCCGATCCGCGCCCAAAACGACCCAGATCTTGGCCCCCAGCTGGCCGGCCAGTCGCTCGTTCACGTCCAGTCGAACCGTCGAACCGTCGTCCTTCGTAATGAAGAACCCCGTCGCGTCCTCAGCGAGGATACCGACCAGCGGCACATCGCCATCGACCGATAGGATCCGGTACTCGGACACCCGGACCGCGGGGCCGTAGTCGGAGCTGACCGGTGTGCCCGAAACCCACACCTCAGCCCCGGCTGCTCTCGCGATCTCCGACTCGTAATCGCCCACCACCACCACGGATTCCTCGCCCTGGATCACGGTTCGCACTGCCGCTTCACTTCCAAGGCGGCGCACGGTTCCGCGCGCTGTCGTTTCGGGCGTACTCACCGCGGGACCACTCTCCACGACCGCCTTCCGCGAGCAGGACACCGATGCCAGCGCGACCGCTACGAGTCCGGCTGCCGTAAGCATCCGTCGCATTCTCTCGTCTCCATTGAGTTACAGGTCCTCGTCCAATCCCTGCCACAGTTCGAACCAGTAGCCAAGGTACTTCCACCGCCCCCAATTCGCGTAGATCTCCTTCGCCTCGCCGTCGGCCGGCACCCGGCCGTCAAAGTAACGCCTGGACACGAAGGCGCGGTACACGGAATCGACCGCGAGGTGGTCGTATCGACCGAGAAGCATGAGCAGCGTCGCTGCGGCATACGGACCGACGCCCTTGATGTCGAGCAGCTCACGCCGGATCTCTTCGGTGCTGGCGTCCCTCGTTCGCAGCTCCTCGAGATCCAGATCACCCGCCGTCACTCGCTCGGCCAGCTCACGAACATACGGCGCGCGGTAGCCGAGACGGGCGCCCTCCAGCGTCCGCCCGTCCGCGGCCGCGATCACCTCCGGCGTGGGGAAGGAGTTCGGGAACGCAGCGGAATCTTCTCCGCTCAGGGGCCCGGCCTCACCCAACTCCCGGGTCAGGCTCCGAACCATGGCCTTGGTCCCACCCCACTGGACGTTCGTCGTGCAGATCGTCTTCACCGCGTCCTCGAATACCGAGGGCGAGCACAACAGACGCCCCAATCCCCTGCTGGCAGCTACCCAACGATCCCCCGCCTTTCGGCACTGCGCATGAAACGGCCCAAGATCCTCGTCCAACCGAAGCATGCGCCTGATCGAACGACGCACCGCGTTCCGTTCCGATGCCCGCAACTCGCCCTCGTGTCTCACATCGACTCGAACGCGCTGGCGATCCTCGCTCCCCGTACCTGTGACCTCGAGGTGAACGACCCGGCCCGCACCCAGCCGCTCCGTCCGGGTCAGGGCCTGGCGGGCGCCGTCCCATCGGTTCGGGTGGAGGACGGCCCACCCGTGGGAGTACACCGTCCCGGCGAACTCGAACGGGCTGGGCGCTGCCGACGTAATCGTCGTGTTGCGGAGATCGAGTCGCCGATGCTCCCCTGGATGCGTCACGGCGATCCACCTCTCCACTGCAGCCGCACTCCAGCGGCCTGGGCCGGCGGCAGGCTGCGGGCAGCATCGAGCACTATGGCACGCACCCGGTCACTCCCCGGAGAGAAACCCAGTCGAAGGCCCGCCCCTCGAACACGACCGCCTGTGCCGCCAGCGCTCCCAGGCGTCCCAGGACGGTGTCAGGCGGTCCTGCGCTGAGCGCCACGAACGCTCCGCCGTTCCCCCGCTCGAGGAAACGCCGATACCACTCGGACAGCTCGTCCGATTCTGCGGGTCCCGGCGCTATGAGTTCGAGCGCCGAGCCGTTGGCGAAGCGGACATGGACGTTCCTCAGACCGTTGTCGTGGACCCGTCCCGGCTTGAGCGAGAAACCGAGCGTATCACGGAAGATGGAACTGGCCGACCCCAGGTCGCTCACTGCGATCACCACGTGATCGAACCGCACGGCCGCCGCTTCCGCCCGGCATTGGGCCATGTGCGCCTGCCCAGTGGCGTCGGGCGCCGTGCCTAGCAGAACCATCGCTGACAGACCGAGTGTCCTGGTCCCGCTCAGAACACGCGCTCCGTTCCGTCCGTCATCACACGGCGCACCCGCACCTGATTGGCAAGCGACACTTCCAGGAGCCACATGCTCCCGTCCGGGCCGGCCATCCCGCCCGACGGCGCCCATCCTGCCGGAGAATGCGCCACGACCGACTCGCTCCCATCAGGATCGATTCGGATGACGGCTGCACCAGCAAAGGAAGCTACGTAGATCCGTCCCTCCTGATCCATCCACAAACCGAGCAGGGAATGTCGGTCCGCGACCTCCAGGGCCCGGGGCGTGAGGCTCGACAGGTTGGGCTTCCAGACGACCGCAGCGTCCCGGCGCGTGTCGGCTCGCAGGAGGTCTCGGCCGGCCGTGATGATCACCTTTCCGTCCGGTGTCGGGAGCGCGAAACCCGGCTCCGGACGAGGGAGAGTCGTCCGCGTCACTTTTCCCGTCGCGCCTACCCGCACGAGGGCCGGCCCGCCCGAATGCTGCAGAATGTAGGCGACCCCCATCCGGTCGCGGACGAACCCGAAGTCGCCGTAGTCCCAGAGGTACCCGGCCCTCCGTGGTATCACATCCGTAAGAGTGCCGTCGGGATCCAGCCTCCACACCCTGTGGTACGGTTCTCCGGTGGCATCGTCGTTCGTGGCGTCCTCACCGTACAACCGGTTCTCGGCGTCCAGGTAGAGCTGGTGTGTATGGACCCCGATGACGGCGATTGTCCGGTTACCGGTCGGAGAGATCTTCCACACGTTCTGGAGGTCTGAGTAGTACACGAAGCCGCGACTGTCCATCACGACACTGACGGGTGGGTGCGCCGCGATTCCCTTCGCCAGGGACAGCATTGCGACGGCGGCGAGCGCTGCAACCGACACGATTCTCATGGGTGAACCTCCTCCGGTCTGACCGGGTCCAGGTTCACTTTGGGGAGGTGGCGGTCACCGCGGCAAGTGAACACAGAACATCTCCAGCCTTGCCCCGGAACGTCGTCAGGGTGTCGCCAGGTAGAAGTGGTTCTGGATGTCGTGCGGCAGATCCCTCACATCGACTCGCGTGAATCCCGCTTCGGCCAGCATCTGCAGGGCCAGTTCCCGACCCCAGCACGCGCCGAGGCCCATTCCTTCCCGGGCCAGTGAAACCGGCATGCAGTGACACAGCGAAATGGTGTACAGGAAGGGACCGATCGGATGGCCGATGTTCTTTTCCACGTTGCTGGAAGCCGCTATGTCCTGCATGAGGAACAGTCCATCCGAACGCAGAGCCCGCCGGATGTTACGGAGCACGACATCCGGTCGTCGTTGATCGTGAACGATATCAAAGCCGGTAACCAGGTCGTATGCTGAATCGTCTCGCATGAGCTCGAGGTCTCGGACCTCGAAGCGGAGGTTGGCCAGGCCCCTCTCTCTCGCGTCCTGGCGCGCACGTCCGATGGCCTCCCGCGACAGATCGTAGCCTGTGAAATTACTGGTCCGGTAGCGAGCGGCCATCTCCAGCAAAGCTCTGCCCTGGCCGCATCCGACGTCGAGCACATCGACACCCGCCTCGAGTCGTGACTCCAGACCGTGTGCGAGGGGCAGGATCGAGTCGAACAGGGCCGCCACCACCGTCTGGCCACTATCCTCGGCCATGACATCGTGGAAACGATGGAAGTGCTCGTATCCGACTCCGCCGCCGTGTCGGAAGCAATCCACGAGCCGGTCTTCCACCTGTCCGAGGACTGGAACGTACTGGAGGATAGCGGCGAAATTCGCTTCACCGCCGCGTGTCAGAAGTGCCGCATGCTCCGGCGGAAGGTGGTACTGCTTTCGAAATGGGAAGTAGTCGACGATGCCTCCGGTCACCATCGCCCCGAGCCATTCACGTACGTAACGCTCGTTGAGCCTGGACGCCGTTGCGATCTCCTCGCTCGTCGCCGGTTCCAGCCCGGCCATGGCATCGAGCAGGCCTGTACGATGCCCGATGGATAGACCGAGGGCCAGCGCAGCGGAGTTCACCACTCCAAGCAACCGGTCCTCGAACGCGGCCCCGCGCTCCACTCCCGCGTGTGCATCCGATGCAATAGTCGATTCCATCCGAATTCCCTTCCCCGGTTGACTGCCGTATCGCCAGTGGGTCTCAAACGGGTATGCGGCAGGAACGGACAGGAACGGACATCCGGTGGAGCTTTACTCCTCGGCCCAGACTTCAGCTTCGAAGGCGCTCAGGCTCACCTCCCGGCTGTGCCACGAGCCCGGCGGAAGCCCGGCCTTATGACAGAGGCCCTCCAGGAACGCCTCCCGGTCCCAGCCCTGCTCGACAGGTACCTGTGGAAGAAGCAATCCCAGGGAGGTCTCTGCGTGCAGAAGGAGGCCGTGGGTGCCGACGACCACTTCTTCCGGCCTGATCGGCCGTGGAGCAGTGAGAGCGCTGATCTCGAATCGGACAGCTGGTAGCTCGTCGCGGGCTACGGGAGCAAAGCGGGGATCGTGCAGCGCCGCGGCCACCGAGACGTGACGCACGCACTCGGGAAGTGACCTGCGGGCGGGACACTCGCCTCGACAACCCCGTAGCCGACCTGACCGCGCGCGACGAACGGTGACGAACGCAGCGCGCGGTTGCACGAGGGCCTGCAGACCGGGCCCGATCTCTGGTGGTGTCCCCCCATCCAGCGCGCGGGCGACGGAGGCGCGGGCCAGGCCGAGGAGCTCGGCTCTCTGCGCTGGGCCGACCACCATCAGCGCTCCCCCAGGGCCTTTCGCACGAGCCTCGCGACCCAGCCGCCGCCCGGCGCCAGGTGAACCTCCAGCGGTTCGCCTGCCTCGACTTCGAGAACCACCTTGCGGTAGTCCTGCGGGTTTCGGCCGGCGTTCTGTCCGTCCGCGAACACCTCGGCAGACCAGGCGCCTTCGCCCAGGAAGCCCGTGTCCAGGGACAGGTCACGCGATTCCCAGTCCGTCATGGCACCGATGTACCAGGAGTCCCCCGAACGCCTGGCCACTGCCAGATAGTCACTGACGCTGGCCGCGAGCACCCTCGTGTCATCCCAGACGGTGGGAACATCCACGATGAAGTCAGTGCACTCCGTCTCCTGCAGGTAGTGCGACGGAGAATCCGCCAGCATCTGGAGGGGGCTCTCGTACACCACGTACATCGCCATCTGGTGAACACGCGTGCCGAGGCTCATTGGACGGTCGAACACCGGTTTGAATTGTTCCTCGGTGGCATTCAGCATGGCGCCAGGCGTGTAGTCCATAGGCCCGGCCAGCATCCGGATGAACGGCAGGGTCACATCGTGCTCGGGCGTCGGATACGCACTCCACTTCACGTGCTCCAGACCACGCACACCCTCCCGGGTCACCACGTTTGGAAAGGCCCGGCGCAGGCCTGCCGGCTTGTAGGCCCCGTGGAAGTCGACCAAGAGGTGCCGGCGCGCCGCAGCTTCCGCGACCCGCCAGTAGTACTCGACCATGGGTTGGTCGTCCCTCTGCATGAAATCGACCTTGATCCCTGCAGCGCCCCAGGCCTCGAAACGGTCCAGTGACTCGTCCAGACGGTCGTCGAGCGACTTCCAGACGACCCAGGGAATGAGGCCGACCCCGCGGTCCGCGGCATGAGCGAACAGGACATCGAGGTCGACCTCAGGATTCATAGCGGTCAGGTCCGCCGGATCGGACCAGCCCTCGTCGAGAATCACGTACTCGATGCCCTGCTCGGCTGCGAAGTCCACGAAGTAGCGATACGTATCCGTGTTGACGCCGGCTTCGAAGTCCACGCCTGTGAGGTTGAGCGCATTCCACCAGTCCCAGGCCACCTGCCCGGGCCGGATCCACGATGGGTCCTCGATTCGAAGCGGTGCCGCGAGACGCCACACCATGGTAGTGCGGACCAGGTCCGCGTCTTCATCTGCGACCACGAATACCCGCCACGGGAACGTCCGCGGGCCGGAAGTCCGGGCGATGTAGGGCTCGCGACTCACGACGCGGACCGTACGATCGTTCACCTGCTCCACTTCGGCCGGATAGGCAGGCGAGACCCCCACCAGCGTCGACGTTCCCGTACCGGCCAGGTACAACCCCGGATACGCCTGCAGGTCCGACTCGGTGATCGCCAGCTTTGGACCGCCCGACCACGACGCGAGGATCGGCAGGTGGGCCATCGTTTCCGGCTCTACCTGGCTCACCCGCCGACGCTCGTACAGCCGCTCCGAGTGTGTGAGGAAGCTCTCCTCGACCGGGAACCAAAGATCGGGGTCCTGCGCCAGGTTCAAGGCAAAGCCCTCCGAAGCGATGACGATCGGGCCCCCTTCTGCTGCTCGAAACCGGAAGGCCACTCCGTCGTCGTAGGCGCGTGCGTCCAGACCCCATCCGCCCTCGAAATCGAGGTAGAGCGCTGAATAGCG
The DNA here is from genome assembly GCA_039592635.1 of Gemmatimonadota bacterium. Classification (GTDB taxonomy): domain Bacteria; phylum Gemmatimonadota; class Gemmatimonadetes; order Palauibacterales; family Palauibacteraceae; genus Benthicola. Next base: position 2,307 of record JBDHBK010000010.1, on the reverse strand, counting down.
ATCGCGTATGCGTGATCGCTTCTCGGGCACGACCGGCTCGAGCCAATCATCTATATCGGCTCGCCTCGACGACGTGACGGTCATTCCGGGCCCTACCGCAGTCCCGTCCGCCAGGTGCAGCGCGATCGCCGAAGCGGACACCAGCGCCTCCCCATCCAGCGAGACTCGATACGTCAGCTCATCCCCCGCTCGCACGCTGAGCTCGATCCTGCCGTCGGGGGAGGTCACGCTGTAGCTCGACTCCTGGGCGCCGGCGGCGGAGGGGATGAGCAACGTCGCGGAAAGCAGTGTGGCAAAGGGCAGGGTGATTGACTTCATAGGAGCGCGGGACCTCCCGTCAGGCTTGGGTTCTCCGATACAGGGCGTTGATCGTGACCCTCCACCCCTTCTCGTTCTCGACGACGACCTCACGGGTCGGCGCGACCGGGACGAACCCGACCGAGGCAAGCGCCGAATCGAGAAGCGGGGCCTCGACCAGGTAGTGAGTCCCGGAGTGAAAGCCCTCGTATACGTGCTTCTCGCCGTTGACGAGCCGGACCGACTCGCCGTGCGGCCTTGAACGCGGACTCCACACCGCGACGAGAAGACGGCCGCCCGGAGCGACACAGCGGTTCATCTCCTTGATGGCCCCCGTCCACTGACTCTCCGTCGCCGCCTGGTGCAGCACTCCCAGGGCAACGAGCACGTGGACCGAAGAATCGGCGAAGGAACCCAGATCCTCCATGCGCCCGAGCTGGACCCGGCGTTCGGATTCCTCCTGCCCGAGAACACCCGCCACCCGTTCGCGAGTGCGGGCGACCATCGCCTCGGAGCCGTCGATGGCGAACACGTCGAAGCCTCGCTCCGCCAGCAACACCGTGTTGCGCCCGGCAGCGCACCCGACGTCCAGGACACGGACCTGTCCGGGATCGGCGAAGTCTTCCAGCAACTCCTGCAGGCGAACGTCTGGTTCCTTGCCCGTGAATCGCTCCACGGCCTCATCGCTCTCCCAGAAGGGATCCACCGCGGGAGGAGTCACTGTCCCGGTTCCTCAGCCGGCAGAAACTCGGGCGGGATTTCGTTCCCGGCCCGCTCCTGATCGAAGATCCAGCTGGTGATCCACCAGCGACTGCCGTCGTTGTACAGTTGAATGCTGTTGATCCCGCGGCCGAAGACCTCGCCGTCCGGTTCCCCGCTCGAGGCGTACGTGCTCCACACGTGGGCCACGTTGCCGAATCGCTGGACCGTCCGGTGCACCTCCCACTCGAAGAACGCGGGCGCGTCGGCGGCGCCGAATCGGTCGTGGTACTCGGCCAGCGTCATCGTCTGGATCACCGGCGCCCCGTCGGCTCCCAGGCCCGTGATCGCCACCAATGCGTCGGGGTGATGGATCCACTCGTCCCGCGCGCGGTCCGGCGCCGTCCCAGCCGGTCGCGACACGATTTCGTAGTAGGCATCCAGGATACCGTCGAGCGTTTCGACGTCCTCGATGCGGCCGCTGCCCACCTGCGCCTGGACCCGGCCCGGCGCCAGTACTGCGGTCGCCAGGAGCAGAACAAGTACTCGCTTCATGAAATCTCCTCGAGTTCCGGACCTACCGACTCGACCCCGCGGACCGGTTGCTGGCAATGGCTCTCCCTGCTCACGATGCCGACGATCTCCTCCGGCGTCCATGCGAGGAAATCCGGAGCCTCGGGCCAGCCGTCAACGGCCTCACCCCCGTACAGGACGGCGATGCTCCGCACGTCGATCTCGAGTCCCCGAGCGGTCATTTCGTGCCTCGCCCGGGCGACGCACATGGCATCCGTGGGGTGATCGCCCACGTAGAACGCCGTGCCGGGCCCGAGAGCTTTCATGCGCTCGAGACAGTCCAGCAACCCGTCCGGCGCCGGTTTCTGTCTCCCCGGCGCGACCTGCTCATAACCGATCACGTGCTCGAATCGGGCGCCGAGGCCGTGCGGGTCGAGGGTCGCCTGGATGATCTGGCGCGAGTTCTGCGACACGATCCCGTGCGGCAGATGGGCCAGAGCCTGCAGTGTCTCCGGCACGCCGGCGAAGGGTTCGACGGGCGTTTCGTCCGTCAGGTGGCCACGCGTCCACATGCGACCCGCGGATTCCAGCATGTTCTCTCGAACTCCGAACTCCCGCTGATAGAAGTCCCTCCAGTTCGTGCACCGGGCCACGGCGGCGTCGTAGTTTTCGACCGAATGGAGGGTCTCGAAGTCCTGCCACGACCGCCCGGTGAGGCCTTCGATGATGGATCGGTTGACGCTCAGGTTTCGATGGCGGGAATCCACCAGAGTTCCGTCGTAGTCCCAGATTATTGCG
>JBDHBK010000009.1:0-14816 GCA_039592635.1 Gemmatimonadota bacterium | reverse complement strand
CCGATGGTACTGCAGCCTCAGGCCGTGGGAGAGTAGGTCACCGCCGGCTCTTATTCCGTTCGCCCCACCCGCTACCCAGCGGCGTGGGGCGTTCGCACTTCTGTATGCCGCGTTGGAATGATCTTCCCGGCTGCAGCGTCAAACAGAACGACTTGCATCGAAGCGGCCATCTGGCCAGACCAGACTCCAGGAGGCAAAACCATGCGGGATATCCTCGCGGTTCTCGCAACGCTGTTGATCGTGGCCACCTGGCCCACAGACCTGAAGGCCCAGGGCAGGGGTCCAGGGCCAGTTGTAACCGACAGTCTTATTGACTCTTACGTATCACGTATTAACCTAAATGATGAACAGAAAGCGTCGCTCAAAGGTATCCTCGAGACGCAATCGGAGAAGGCCCGGGAGCTGATGGGCACTGCACGGGCGGGGGATAGAGAGGCCATGGAGGCGATGCGACCGAAACTGCAGGAGCAGACAAACAAGCAGGTGGAGGAGGTGCTCACGGAGGAACAGATCCCCGAGTACCATGAGATACAGGCTGAAATCCAGGAAATGCGCCGCAGCATGGGGCGGCAGCGAGCTCCCCAGTAGTCCCGGCGAGGTTGTGGGGCCGCCCCTGGCCCCGCAGCTTCCTGTGCATGACTGAGCGCCACATCCCAACCGCCGCCGCTTTCAAGGCAGGCATTTGCGCCATCATAGGCCTTCCGAACGTCGGAAAATCAACGCTCCTCAACCAGTTGATCGGCGAGCGGTTGAGCATCGTCACGCACAAGGCCCAGACGACGAGACAGCGCCTCCTTGGCATCTACTCGGATGATCTGCACCAGGCGGTCTTCGTAGACACGCCCGGCGTTCTGGAGCCACGGTACGCCCTGCACGAGTCCATGCAGGCGGAGATTGCCCGGGCCCGGACCGATGCGGATGTCCTGCTGTACGTGGTCGACCTTGGATTCGAGTCCAGCCTGGAACACGCACGGAGGTTCAGTCCGTCGACAGGGATCCCTTCGATCATGTGCCTGAATAAGGCGGACCGCGTCGGGAAAACAGAGTTGTCCGCGATCGAGGCCGAGCTGGGCCATGGCTCGGAATGGCACTCGGTCATCGTTACACAGGCCACGGCCGGCCGGGGAGTCGATCAACTGAGGACGACGATCCTGGACCTGCTCCCCCTCAGCCCTCCCCTTTATCCGGTCGACGAGATCGCCGCGGCCCCGGTTCGGTTTTTTGCCGCTGAGCTCATCCGCGAAACTTGTTTCGAGGAACTCGCTGAGGAAGTCCCGTACGCCACCGCGGTCGAGATCGAGACGTTTCGGGAGGCGGACGATCCGGTGTACATCGAGGCCATGATCTACATCGAGCGGGATTCCCAGAAGGGAATCGTCATCGGCAAGGGTGGCAGCATGATCAAGAGCATCGGGCGCAAGGCGCGCGTCAAGATCGAAAGGCTCATCGAGCGACCCGTCTATCTGGACCTGAGAGTGAAGGTGATGCCCAACTGGCGACGCCGCCCGGGCAGGCTTAAGCTTCTTGGATATGACCTTCCGCCCGGATCCAGGTGAGCGATGAGCATCGACCCGAAGCTGCTGCAAATCCTCGTATGCCCCAAGTGCCGGGGCGAACTCGAGTACGACGAAAGAGCACAGTCCCTCACCTGTCACGGGTGCAAGCTTCGATATCGCATCGAGGACGACATCCCCATCATGCTGATCGATGAAGCTGAGGCTATCTAGCCTCGCGCTGGTACCCCTCATCCTCCTGAGCCCTGCCTCATCCAGGGCGCAGAATTCTTCTTCCGGTACGACTCTTCGAAGCCAGGCCTCGACGGCAGAGACCGCGCGGTTTCTACTTGCTCCGATTGGCGCCCGCACGGTCGGGATGGCAGGGGCGGTCGTGGCCTCTCGAGCCGACGTCGAGGGGGTGCTTTGGAATCCCGCCTCCGCCGCGGGAATCGAGCGGCCCACCGCCTATTTTCACGTGGCAAACGACTTCGGCACCTCCAGCCAGGTTCTGGGCTTCCTGGGGCGATGGCAGTCCCTTCGGCTGGGGCTCGCCTACTATCATTTCGGGCTCGGCTCGATCGAGGCGCGCGACGAAGCCAACCAGGAACTGGGCGAGATAGCCCTGGACGATGATGCGCTGATCCTTACGGGAGGCTACAGCCTGTCCCCGGCGGTCGACCTGGGCATGAGCTACAAGCTGGTCAGGCTGGCTTCCGCGTGTGACGGCGGGTGCGATTCGTTTGACGGAAAGAGCGTCGGCCATGCCTTTGACCTGGGAGTTACAGCTGATATTTCGGCTGCACGTGGCCTGACGGTGGGAGCGGTACTCAGAAATCTCGGCCCCGGTATCCAGTTCACCGGAGGCAGCACCACCGACCCGATGCCGACGAGGCTCAGGATCGGGGCCTCCCTGGATGCCGTCGGGGCGTTCTTTCCAGGTGAGGACCGATTTGGCGTGGTGGTCCAGGCCGATCTGCAGCAGACCGTCACGGAGTTCGACGACCTCGAGACCTACCTGGGGGCAGAGGCCTCGCTTCGAGGCATTCTGTATGTCCGGGGTGGCTACGCCTGGTCCGCGGCGGGCCGGAAAGGTGCCGCACTCGGAATCGGTCTCCGGTACGATCGGTTGATCGTCGACCTGGGCCGCGCATTCAATGACTTCTCGGGTTTTGATTCCGACTCTCCCTTCCAGCTTACTGTCGGATTCGGTTTCTGATCTGGCAGGACACGGGCTTCGGCGATGAATGACCTTCCCAGCCGTGACGACATCATTCGGGCCCTTCGGGAGACTCGCCATGGTCCACCATCCGCTCGCGATCTGGCTCGAAGCCTGAAGGTCGATCGTGACGCTTACCGATCCTTCCGTCGACTCCTCAGGTCGATGGAGAGCGATGGCACAGTCTTCCGTCAGCGCAAGGGCAGGTATGCCCTCCCCGGCAGCTTCGAGATCGTGACTGGGGTTGTTGACGTAACTCGTGCTGGCGACGGCTTCGTGGTGGCTGAAACGGCGGGTGAGGAGGACGTCTACGTCCCGCGCCGCCACCTTGGTTCAGCCGTAGAGGGCGACCGCGTCGCCGTGCGAGTTGAGCGACACCTCCCCGGCCGAAACCCCGAGGGGCGCCTGGTCCGGGTCCTCGAGAGAGCGTGGGAACAGGTCGTGGGCGTGTACCACCACCGTCGCGGGTATGGAGCGGTCGTTCCCCAGGAGCCGCCACTTCCCGCCGACATCTTCGTTCCCGAGGCCGAGCGCGGCGATGCAGCCGATGGCGACATCGTGCTGGTCAAGATCGCGGAGTGGGGCAAGAGCGAGCTCAGGCCCGTAGGCGTGGTCGATTCCGTGCTGGGCCGCCCGGGGGATCCAGGCGTCGACGTCCTGTCCATCATACTGGGACAGCAGCTGCCCATCGAGTTCCCTCCTGCCGTACTGCGAGAGGCCGACAAGGTCGCCAGACGGGGTGTCCGACCGGAGGACCTGGAAGGCCGCGAAGACTTCCGCGACACCCTCTGCTTCACGATCGATCCGGGAGACGCCAAGGACCACGACGACGCCCTGTCGGTTCGTCGCTCGCCGAATGGGCTGGAGATCGGCGTTCACATCGCAGACGTTTCCTGGTACGTCAAGGAGGGAAGCGGACTCGACCGGGAGGCGCTCGAACGAGGCACGAGCGTGTATCTCGTGGATCGTGTCATTCCGATGCTCCCGGAGGCCCTGTCCGCGGATCTATGCTCACTGGTGCCAGAGCAGGATCGGTTGACGCTGTCCGTGGTACTGGACTTCGACCCGGCCTTGAAGCTGCGGAAGCGGCGGATCGTTCGAGGGGTCATCCGAAGCGACCGACGCCTGGCGTACGAGGAGGCTCAGGATTTCCTGGACGGAGTCCCGGTGAATGACCCGGATTCGGTCGCCGTTCTCTCCGCCCTGCGTGACCTTTCAGCGGTCGCGGCCAGGGTCAGGAAGGGCCGCGAGGAAGCTGGAGCCGTGGACTTCGCCATTCCCGAGGCCAAGGTCATCCTCGATGAGGAAGGGGAGCCCATCGAAATCCGGGCGCGGGAACGACTGGAGGCGCACCGGATCATCGAGGACTTGATGATCCTCGCCAACGAGACTGTGGCGAGCCTCGGCCTGGCCGAGGACCTTCCCTTGATCTACCGGATACATGAGGACCCTGACCCCGATCGCATCCAGAAGCTGCGGGAGCTCGCCGGGTTCTTCGGGTACTCCCTGCCAGTCAAGGAAATCCGGCCGGCTGACCTGTCCCGATTGTTGGAGCAGGCGAAAGGCACCCAGCACGAGTACTTGATCTCGAGCGTTACGCTCCGGTCAATGAAGCGAGCCCGATATGCTACCGAGAACGTGGGCCACTTCGGGTTGGCCTCACAGGCCTACGCCCACTTCACGTCTCCGATCCGGCGCTATCCGGACCTCGTCGTTCACCGGGCCCTCGTCCGCTGGCTCAAGGGCTCCCCGGCGAGGCCTCCCAAGGAACTCAAGGACGTCGCGCGGCATTCATCCGACATGGAACGACGGGCCCAGGAGGCCGAGCGTGAATCCGTGGCGGCCAAGACGATTCGATATATGCAGCGTCACGTGGGGGACGAGTTCGAGGGCACGATTGGTGGCGTCACCAGCTTCGGACTGTTCGTAGTGCTCGACGGGGTGCTCGCCGAGGGCCTCGTGCGACTGGGCTCGCTCGTGGATGACTACTACACCTATGACGCCGACGCGCACGCGGTCACGGGTCGGCGTACCCGAAAGCGATATCGTCTGGGCGACCGGATTTCGGTCCAGGTCCTGAGGGTCGACACGGAGAGCCGAACCATAGACCTTGAGTTGGCCGGCGATCCCGCTTGACCCGGAGAATCACCGCAGCTAGACTCGCTCCAGACGGGGATTTCCGCGATGCGCGGGAACCCCGTCTTGGCGCAACGGGCGGTGTGGTGTACGCCCGGACACCCACGGTGGGCAGGGAGACTATCGAATGGCAGTATCCGACGCGAAGCTGGGCCTGATTGGTGAACTGCGGCAGCGGCTGGACGACCTACGGAGGTTCCTTTGACCTTGAGTCCAAGGAGGGCGCTCTGGTCGGCCTCGAAGAGCGCATGGCCAGTCCCGGATTCTGGGACCACCCGGACGCCGCAAGGGAGGTCATAGAGCAGGCCAACGGGCTGAAGGCCTGGACGGAGCCGTGGGCATCCCTTAGTCGGAGAGTCGACGAGCTGACGGAACTCGCCGATCTCCTCGCCGAGGAGGAAGACGAGGACCTGTCCTCCGAATTGGACCGCGAGACGGCCAGTATCGACGAGGGGCTGGCGGAACTCGAGTTGCGCAACATGCTTCGCGGTCCGGACGCGCACCGATCGGCCCTGCTCACTGTGCACCCCGGGGCTGGAGGTACCGAGTCCCAGGACTGGGCTGAGATGCTTCTGAGGATGTACTCGCGCTACGCCGAGCGTCGGGGCTACACGGTCCATCTGCTGGAACTGCAGCCGGGCGAGGAAGCGGGAATCAAATCCGCGACGCTCGAGATCCTGGGCGCTCACGCCTTCGGGTACCTCGCCGCTGAAACGGGTGTCCACCGACTCGTCCGCATCTCACCTTTCGATGCCCAGGGACGCAGGCACACGTCCTTCGCGTCCGTGTTCGTCTACCCCGAGGTCGACGATGACGTCGAGATAGAGATCGACGAGTCCGACCTCAGGATAGACACGTATCGGGCTTCCGGCGCGGGCGGCCAGCACGTGAACAAGACGGATTCGGCGGTACGCATCACGCATGAGCCCACCGGTATCGTGGTGTCGTGCCAGCAGGAGCGCAGCCAGCACAAGAATCGGGCTAAGGCCATGAAGATGCTCCAGGCGGCGCTGTATCAGCGCGCCATGGAGGAGAAGGAAGCTGAGAAGAAGGCGATCGAAGACTCCAAGACCGACATTGCGTGGGGCAACCAGATCCGATCCTACGTGCTGCAACCCTACACCATGGTCAAGGATCACCGAACGAACCTGGAAGTTGGCAACGCGGACGGGGTCCTGGACGGAGATATTCACCGTTTCATTGAGGCCTTTCTTCGCAGGAAAGGGGCGGCCTGAAAGTGACTTCCAAGGACTCCACCGGTCTGCGCGACGGTCTACCCATCCGGGAGTGGTACTCGGCGGCGGAGAGACCGAAGCCGATCCGGGATCGGTTTACCAAACTGGAGAAGCTGCGTGGCCTCGGTGTACCGGCCTACTCGTATTCCTTTGACGCGACACATGACCTCGGGGCAGCCCTCGCCGCTTACGAGGAGGGCGTCGAGGGGACCCGGGTGCGCATCGCGGGCCGCCTGGAGTCGCTCCGCGACATGGGAAAGAGCGCCTTCGCTCATCTCGGGGACCGGTCAGGAAGGCTCCAGGTCTACTTCCGTCGGGACGACCTGAGCGAACTCGAGCACCAGGTTCAGAGCCTGCTCGATCTTGGCGACTGGATTGGAGTGGAAGGGGAGCTGTTCCGCACCCGGACGGGAGAAGTAACGGTCCGGGTTGCGTCTCTAGAACTACTCGCCAAGTCCATGCGCCCCCTCCCGCTCGGCAAAACCGAGATCACCGACGAAGGAGAATCCGTGGTCCACAGCGGGTTTGCGGACGTCGAGAGCCGATATCGGCAACGCTACGCCGACCTCGCCGTGAACCCGGACGTTCGGGCCGTGTTCGTTGACAGGGCACGGATCATCTCCGCCCTGCGCGCGAAGCTCGATGGGGAGGGATATCTCGAGGTTGAAACGCCGGTACTCCAGCCCCTCTACGGTGGCGCGTTCGCCCGCCCATTCACGACCCATCACCACTCGCTGGACCGCACCCTATTCCTGCGAATCGCCGACGAGCTCTACTTGAAGCGTTTGATCGTGGGCCAGATGGACCGGGTCTACGAGATCTCGAAGAACTTCAGGAACGAGGGCATTGACCGGACCCACAATCCTGAGTTCACGATGCTCGAACTCTACCGAGCGTACGCCGACTACTTGACGATGATGGACACGGCCGAGGAACTGGTCACCGAGGCCGCGGCCGCCGTGACCGGAGGTTTGCAGATTTCCTATGACGGTCACGCCGTGGACCTGTCGCGCCCCTGGAAGCGGATACCCTTTTTCGAGGCGATCGAGAACTACGCCGGCTTCGATGCTAGGTCGGCTGAGACCAGCGAGCTCAGGCGTCGAGTGCGCGATGCAGGCCGGGGGGACGCGGACACTTTGAGTCGCACCAAGCTGCTCGATGTGATCTTCTCCGAGTGGGTCGAGCCTGAACTCGTCAATCCGACCATCGTGTTCGATTATCCGATCGAGATGAGCCCACTCGCCAAGGCCAAGCGTGGAGATCCCGAACTGGCGGAGCGCTTCGAGGTCATCGTGGCCGGAACCGAACTTGTGAATGCGTTCAGCGAGTTGAACGATCCCATCGATCAGTGGGAGCGTTTCACCGACCAGGTCGAGCAGAGGGCGGCCGGGGATGCTGAAGCCCAGAGCTTGGACGAGGATTACGTCAGGGCCCTGGAGTACGGGCTCCCCCCAACGGGAGGGCTCGGCCTGGGCGTCGACCGGCTCGTGATGCTGCTTACGGACCGACCCACAATCCGCGAGGTCATCCTCTATCCGATCATGAGGGATGATGAATCCGACTGAGGGCACGGTGCGCACGCGACGCACGGACCGGGCCCTTCACTGGTTCGTCGCTCGACGCTACCTGTCGAGTCGACGGGGCAGGGGCTTCCTGTCGATGATCACTCTGATTGCCATCGGGGGCGTGTCGGTTGGGGTGATGGCCCTCATCGTCGTGATCGGGGTGATGTCGGGGCTGCAGACCGACCTGCGAGAGAAGATCCTGGGAGCGAACTCCCACGGCATGGTGCTGGAGATCGGAGAAGCCGTTCGGATGGAGAGTTGGGAGTCCGTGATGCGCCGGGTGCTGGAGGATCCGGACGTTACTGGCGCAGCTCCCTTTATCTATACCGAGGTGGGGCTGAACGTGCCCGGGGGCAGCTACTCGGAGGGCGCCGTGCTCAGGGGCCTGGCAGACGACTCAGCATCGCTTTCCGTCACGGAGGTGGACGAGCACCTCACCACGGGGACGATGCCGTTTGGCGAAACGGAGTCAGGTCGTCCCGGAATCGTACTCGGCACGACGCTCGCCAACCGCCTGAACCTGTATCCGGGCAAGACCGTCACGGTGGTTTCGTTCCAGGGCGCAGAGCTGACCCCTACGGGCATTCAACCCCAACTCCGACTGTACGAAGTTACGGGGCTCTTCGAGACCGGACTGTATCAGTACGATACCAAGTTCGCATACGTTCACCTGGAGTCCGCCCAAAGCCTGCTTCGTATGGGTCGAGCGGTCACCGGAGTCGAGTTCAATGTCCGTGATCCGTGGAAGAGTGGCGAGGTGGCGGCCCGGATCAGGGACTCCCTGGGATTTCCGTACTCCGTCGACGATTGGCAGAGACAGAACGCCAGCCTCTTCTCGGCGCTCAAGCTCGAGAAGTTCGCCATGGGAATCATCCTCCTGTTGATTGTGCTGGTCGCATCATTCAACATCGTGTCGACCCTGATCATGGTCGTAACCGACAAGGTCCGGGAGATCGGGATCATGCGTGCGATGGGCCTCACCGCGGCCGACATCACGCGGGTGTTCGTCCTGCAGGGTGTCGTGATCGGACTAGTGGGCACGACAGTGGGTACCGGGTTGGGGCTCACGCTGTCGTGGCTGCTGGACCGATATCAGTTCATTACCCTTCCGGGTGACGTCTATTTCATCGACCATCTCCCGGTCGACACCAACCTGCTCGACGTCGGCTTCATCGTGCTCGCATCCCTGTCCATCGCGTTCCTGGCGACGATCTATCCGGCGCGGCGAGCCGCGGACTACACCCCGGTGGAGGCGATCCGCCATGAGTGACGTGACGAGCAACCCGGGGGCGTCCGCCGCCGTCGAGGCCGTCGACGTCGAGCGGAGCTTCGACGGAGCCGATGGCAATGTGATACGGGTGCTTCGCGGCGTGGATCTTACCCTCGGTCGGGGCGAGACCGTCTCCATCGTCGGGCCGAGCGGGTCGGGGAAATCTACCCTGTTGCATATCCTGGGCGGCCTGGACTTGCCGTCGTCGGGACGCATTGCGCTGGGGGGACGGGATGTCGCCAATCTGGATGACGTTCAACTGGCGCGGGTCCGGAATCGCTACGTGGGCTTCGTGTTCCAGTTCCACCACCTGCTCCGGGACTTCTCGGCCCTCGAGAATGTCATGATGCCGCAGTTGATCGCGGGGTGCTCGCGTCCCGAAGCTCGGAAACGGGCACTGGAGCTGCTGGATCAGGTCGGATTGGCGGATCGCTCCGGGCACGTTCCGGCCAAGCTGTCCGGGGGAGAGCAACAGCGGGTAGCCACGGCGCGTGCACTGGCCAACGAACCTCCGGTTCTTCTGGCGGATGAACCGTCCGGCAATCTCGATCTGGATACCAGCGAAGTCCTGCATGATGTGTTGTTCGACCTCGTCCGGGATCACGGGACTGCGATGGTAGTCGTGACCCACAACGCGGCCCTGGCCGCACGCACGGATCGCATCTTGCGGCTCTCGTCCGGCATTCTGGAGTTGGCCGAGCCTCACGAAGATCCGCAAGCCGGGGGAGATTGAGCGCAGAAATGCTCTGTGATGACTGCAAGGAAAGGGAAGCAGAGGTCCACCTGACCTCGATCGAGGCCGAGGAAATGCGGTCCGTGCACCTGTGCGTCAGTTGCGCCAATCAACGTGGCATTTCTGCCGAGGCGGCGGAGACGGTCACCGATACGCCTCCTCTCGCCGACTTCCTGGCCCAACTCGGATCATCGGGCCCGCAGACGCCGATCCCCGATTCCTCGGAGCCCTGCGCGTTCTGCGGAATCTCGGCCGCAGACTTTCGACAGGCCGGCCGCGTCGGATGCTCGCAGTGCTACGTGCACTTCGAAGCTCAGCTTCGAGGCCTTCTGCGTCGGATCCACGGATCGTCACACCACGCCGGGAAACTGTATCTCAGCGAGGCATCGGACATCACGGACCGCCTGGGTCAGATCTCGTCGATGCGGCGCCGGATGAAGAGGGCGATCGAGACCGAGGACTTCGAGACGGCGGCTGAGCTGCGCGACCGCATTCATGACATGGAGACGCAGGGATGATCCGGGATGCCGCGCCGCTGGACGATCGCGGATTGGACTGGATTCGTGGGGGAGGCGAAGCTGAGATCGTGCTCTCCTCGCGCGTTCGGGTCGCGCGCAACCTGCAGGGGTTTCCGTTTCCCGGGCGTGCGGGTGCCGAGGAAAGGGCCGATGTTGTCGAGAGGATGAGAGCGGCGGCCGACCACGCAGAATCCCTGGAGGGCGGGTTCTTCTGGGAAGTGGATTCTCTCGACCCTGTGGATCGGGAGATCCTCGTCGAGCGGCACCTCATCAGCCGCGACCTCCTGGCGGCCAGACGGGGACCATCCGGCGCGGCCCTGGTTCTGGCCCGGGAAAGCTCCTGCGGAGTGATGGTCAACGAGGAGGACCACCTGCGGCTGCAGGCGCTCGTGGGAGGCCTGGCGCTGGAGGCGGCCTGGCGCCAGGTGGACCGGCTGGACGAAGAGATCGGGGCACTCCTTCCACTGGCGTACCATCATCAGTTCGGTTTCGTGACCGCTTGCCCGACCAATGTCGGGACCGGACTCCGAGCGTCTGTGCTCATCCACATTCCAGGCCTGGTGCTCACGAAGGAGATATCCAAGGTACTGGAGGGCATTTCGCAGGTCGGATTGACGTACCGTGGGCTGTATGGAGAGGGGTCTGAGGTGGTCGGCAACTTCTTCCAGGTGTCCAATCAGACCACTCTGGGCAAGACGGAGGAGGATCTGATCGATCACCTGGGTCGAGTGACCGGCAAGGTGATCGACTACGAGCGCAGCGCCCGGAGCGTTCTCCTTACGGAAGCCCCGTCCGTGCTGGAAGATAAGGTATGGCGGGCGTATGGGATTCTCCGCGCGGCACGCAGCCTCGGTCTCGAGGAGATGATGAATCTCCTGTCGGGCGTCAGGCTGGGCGTGTCTCTGAAACTATTGAATTCACCCCGGGTAGAGACGCTGAACGAAATCCTGGTGCGCGGACAACACGCACATCTGGAGCGCGCGGCGGGAGCAAGACTGACCGAGCAGGAGGCAGATGTCTGTCGCGCAACGTACGTTCGGGATAAGCTAGCCAGAGACGAGCGGGATGCCGGGCAGGCGCCCGCAGACGGAACCAGTGATTCGACGGTGGTCGACGGACCGCCCTCGGGGGGTTGATGAACTACAACTTCACCGACCGTGTGAGGAAAGTACTGGCGATGGCGCGCGAGGAAGCGGTGCGCCTTCAGCACGACTATGTGGGCACTGAGCACATCCTGCTCGGCTTGATCCGTGAGGGCGACGGAGTGGCGGCCGAGGTGCTGCGTAGCCTTGCAGCAGATCTCGACGAGCTTCTCAGGCTCGTGGAGGAAAACGTCAGGCCGGGGAAGGCGTCGGCGTCGATCGGTGAGCTTCCCTACACGACTCGAGCCAAGAAGGTGCTCGAATACGCGATGGCAGAGGCTCGCGAGCTGAATCACAGCTACGTGGGCACCGAGCACCTGTTGCTCGGCCTGCTGCGGGAAGAAAAGGGACTGGCCGCCAAGGTGCTGGGCGAACTCGGGATCGGCCTGGAAGAAGCCCGGGCGGAGATGCTCAAGCTACTGGGTAGCGAGGGGGCGATCGCCGAGCCTGGAAGTTCTCCTCCGCCGGCGGCGCCGCGCGGGGAGTCCAAGTCGAAGACTCCGGCCCTGGATCACTTCTGCAGGGATCTGACCGTTCTGGCACACGAGGGCGCACTGGATCCGACGATCGGGCGGCATGCCGAGATCGAACGGGTCATGGAAGTGCTCTCGCGACGGAAGAAGAACAACCCTGTCCTGATCGGAGAACCTGGAGTCGGCAAGACGGCCATCGTCGAGGGGCTCGCCCAGAAGATCGATCGTGGTGATATACCGGACAGCCTGAAGGACCATCGTGTTCTGGCGCTGGACATGGCCGCGGTGATCGCTGGCACCAAGTACCGGGGCCAGTTTGAAGAGCGACTCAAGGCCATCGTGAACGAGATCTCGCAGAACGAAGGTGTGATCCTGTTCATTGATGAGTTGCATACGCTGGTTGGGGCCGGGGCCGCGGAAGGCGCGATCGACGCATCGAACATGCTGAAGCCTGCGCTGGCGCGTGGCGAACTCCAGTGCGTGGGGGCCTCGACTCTCAACGAGTATCGCAAGCATATCGAGAAGGATGGTGCTCTAGAGAGGCGCTTTCAGACCGTGATCGTTGAGGCACCCTCGGTCGAGGAGACGGTCGAGATCCTCAAGGGCCTTCGGAAGCACTACGAAGACCATCACAACGTCAATGTGCCCGACAGCTCGCTTGAGGCGGCCGCCAAGCTGTCGGACAGGTACATCACGGACCGGTTTCTCCCTGACAAGGCGATCGATGTCATCGACGAGGCCGGCGCACGCTCCCGGCTGGGAGCCCAGGTCCCGCCGCCTGAGGTCCAGAAGCTCCAGAGCGAGCTGGACGAACTGTCGGGGACGAAGGACGAGGCGATCCGGGACCAGGACTTCGAGCGAGCGGCCATGTTGCGCGATCGTGAGAAGGAGCTCCTTGCCAATATCCGGCGCACCAAGGAAGAGTGGGGCAAGCAGCAGAGGGAGACACGTCCGATCGTGTCGGAGGAAGAGATCGCGTTCATCGTTTCTCGCTGGACCGGTATACCGGTCAGCAGGCTTCGCGAAGAGGAAACCAAGCGTCTCCTGCGAATGGAAGAGGAGCTGCACGAGAGCGTGGTGGGGCAGCATGAGGCGATCCAGGCGATCAGCCGGGCGATCCGGCGCACGCGCGCCGGACTCAAGGACCCCGACCGGCCTATTGGCTCGTTCGTGTTCTGCGGCCCCACGGGAGTGGGAAAGACGGAGTTGGCGAGACAGCTGGCGCGGTTCCTGTTTGCCGACGACCAGGCGCTGATTCGCGTCGACATGTCCGAATACATGGAGAAGTTCTCGGTAAGTCGACTCATAGGCGCTCCACCGGGCTACGTGGGCTACGAGGACAGCGGGGCTCTCACCAAGGCAGTGCGGCAGCGGCCCTATTCGGTAGTCCTGCTCGACGAAATCGAGAAGGCACACCCGGACGTGTTCAACATCCTGCTGCAGGTCCTAGATGAGGGTCGGCTTACGGACAACTACGGCCGGGTCATCGACTTCAAGAACACCGTACTCATCATGACCTCCAACGTCGGTGCGAGAGAGATCGCTTCGTCGTCCAATCTCGGCTTCGAGACCGGGGAGACCGAGGTCCAGTACGACCGGATGGCGCAGAAGGTGAGGGATGAGGTGGACAGGACCTTCACACCGGAGTTCCTGAACCGCCTTGACGAAGTCATCGTCTTTCACCCGCTCACCAAGGAGCAGATCGGCGAGATCGTTCACATCATGCTGCGTGACGTCCAGCGGCGTCTGGCCGACGAAGAACTCACGCTGACCACGTCGGAGGCAGCCGTAGACTTCCTCGTTGACCGCGGGTATGATACGAAGTTCGGTGCGCGGCCCTTGAAGAGGACAATCCAGAGGTACATCGAGGACGCGCTTTCTGAGAAAATTCTGATGGCCGAGTTCGCGCCGGGAGACGAGATCGTCGTGGAGCTGGCGAAGGACTCCGAATCCCTGGTCTTCCGGGCGGCATCGCATACATCCGCCAAGTGAAATTTAGCCGAATCGCAGTTGGGCTGGTGGCCCTCGCCGCGTTCTCGACGGCGGGGGTCGCTCCATTGTTGGGGCAGGAAGAGCCCCTCTCGGTCACCGTCGACAGCATCGTCGTGCGGGGGCACTCTCGCTATTCAGCCGAGGGAATACAGCGTCTCGCGCAGATCCGTGTAGGCGAGGTAGTGAACGGACCCGGCATCCAGGAGGCCATCCAGCGCCTCTTCGCCACCGGGGAATTCTCTGACGTTCAGGTCCGGGTCACTCCATACGCGCCCGCCATCTTCTTCATCGACGTCGTCGAACGCCCCGTCGTGGGATCGTACAGGTTCGAAGGCCTCGAGCATGCCAGTGACGGCACGGTCACGGATAGCGTGGGCCTGATCGGAGGCGGCGCCCTCGATCCGTCCAAGATCGTCCGGGCACAGGCGATGATCCTCAAGCTGCTTGGCCAGGAAGGATTTCCTCAGGCTACCGTCGACACGGCGCTGGCACCGGACCCGAGGGGACTGGACCAGTTGGAGCTGACTTTTCGCGTGCGCGAGGGCCCCCGACTCGCTTTGGCGCGCGTCGAGATCGTCGGGAACGAAGCTCTGACCGACTCCGAGATTCGCGGTTCGATGAACACCGTCGAAGAAGGGTTCTTCTGGTACCAGCCGGGAGAGCTGCATCGTGATGACTACCGGGCGGATCTTACGGAGCGCATACCCGGCCTGTACGGCGAGCATGGCTACATCGACATGGAGGTCCTCGGCGATACCATCGTCGTGGACACCCTCACCGGAAAGGGACGAATCCAGGTACGGGTCAATGAGGGCCCTCAGTACCTGGTGAAGTCGTTCGTAATCGACGGCAACCGCAGATTCCCGGCGTCACAGCTGGGCGAGTACTATCCACCGGTCAGAGACGGTGAGCTTGACCCGGAGCGGCTGGAGGCGGGGGACTACCCGCCCTTCGACGAAACCGCGTTCCAGCAGGCGTCCCTCGACATCGCGGATCTCTACAGGGATGCGGGCTACCTCCAGGTCCAGGTCATACCGAAT